>JBOGUE010000338.1:0-7534 GCA_050695955.1 Thermomicrobiales bacterium
GACCTTCCGTCCGTCAAGGGGGCCTGGGAAACTGGCACGCTGGCCGAGGACCCGCTGCTTCAGGTCTTTGGCCAGCAGCTTGAAGACGCCAA
Source organism: Thermomicrobiales bacterium (assembly GCA_050695955.1). GTDB lineage: Bacteria > Chloroflexota > Chloroflexia > Thermomicrobiales > UBA6265 > JBOGUF01. The sequence goes on from JBOGUE010000338.1 coordinate 93, forward strand.
GTCGCCGCCGACGATCCCGGCTTGGACCGAGGTGGACCTGATCATTCAGGACAACCTGGAGACGGTGACCCTCGGCGATGCCACCCCGGAGGAAGCGGCCGCGGCGATGCAGTCGGCCGCCGAATCGGTCAGGTAGCAGGGCAGGTCGTCCCGATGAAACCGTCGGTCCTTGCGATCGACGCGCCGCGCCGGGCGGCTCCGCGAGGGGTCGCCTGGCGCCGGCTGCGCCGAAACCTGATCGGCTGGGCGTTTGTCCTGCCCTGGATCGTCGTTTTCCTGGTCTTCATGGCTTTTCCGATTGGGGCGTCGCTGCTGCTCAGCTTCACCTCGTTCGGGTTGGCCGACCTGCGCGATCCGCTCGGCGCGGAATGGATCGGCCTGCGGAACTACCGCGACCTTCTGCGCGACGACACCTTCCACCAGGCCGCGCTCAACACCCTTTACTTCGTCGCCGCCGGCGTGCCACTCAACCTAGGACTGGGTCTGTTGATCGCGATGGGGGTCAATCGCGGCGTCGGTTCTTTCGCCAGCTTCTTCCGGGTCGGTTACTACCTGCCGGTGGTGACGAGCATCGTTGCCGTCGCGGTCATTTGGCGCTACATGCTGAACACCGACCTGGGGCTGCTCAACCAGATCCTGCGCACGGTCGGGTTGGGCGAGGTGAGCTGGCTTGGGAATCCGAGCGTCGCCATGCCGGCGATCATCGCCCTGGGTGTCTGGCGCAACGTCGGCGGGGCGATGGTGATCTTCCTGGCCGGGCTGCAAGGGATCGACCGGTCGCTGTACGAAGCGGCCGAGGTCGACGGGGCGGGCACGATGCAGAAGTTCCGCGACGTCACGCTGCCGCTGCTGCGCCCGACGATGCTCTTCGTCACGATCACGACCAGCATCGGCTTCCTACAAGTCTTCGAAGAGCCGTTCGTGATGACCGACGGCGGCCCCCTCAATCGCACGCTGACCGTCTCGATGTACCTCTACGAGCAGGGCTTTGACCTCTTCCACCAAGGGTACGCCAGCGCCGTCTCGTACCTGCTCTTCCTGGCCATCGTCTGCTTCGCGGCGATCCAGTTCCGGTTGCTGCGGCAGCAAAACTAACGGGAGCAACGCGATGGCCGGCGCCAGCGCCGAATCGGTCACGATCGAACAGGCCGGGCAGACCGGGTCCACGGCCGAAGCGGCTGCTGGCCAGGCGCCGTCTCGGTGGGAACGGTGGCTGCTCTACCTGGCGCTCTTTCTTGGCATGCTCATGATGGTCGCCCCCTTCTTGTGGATGGTATTAGGGGCATTCAAGACGGAGGCGGAGCTGACCCGGTTCCCGCCGACCTGGATTCCGGAAGAGCTCACCCTCGCCCACTTCCGGCAGCTCTTCGACGAGCTCGACTTTCCGACCTACTTCAAGAACAGCGTCATCATCGCCGGGGTGAAGACGCTCACCAATCTGTTCTTCTGCTCGATGGCCGGCTACGCGCTGGCCAAGCTGCACTTTTGGGGGCGGGATGTCCTCTTCGTCTTCATCCTGGGGACGATGATGATCCCCGGTATGGTGACGCTGATCCCGTCTTTCATCATGATCAGCGAGTTGAATCTGGTCAACACGCTCACCGGGGTGATCTTGCCGGGGACCGTCGGGGCGTTCGGCGTCTTCCTGATGCGCCAGTTCATGCTCGGCATTCCGGAGGATCTGCTCGACGCCGGGCGGATCGATGGGGCCAGCGAGTTCCACCTCTTCTGGCGGATCGCGCTGCCGCTGTCGATGCCTGCCCTGGCGACGCTGGCGATCTTTACCTTCCTCGCCTCGTGGAACGACTTCATCTGGCCGCTGATCGTGCTCAGCGACGAGTCGAAGTACAACCTGCCGGTGGCGCTGGCGACCTTTGCCATCGGGCAGCACCGGACCGAAACCGGGATGTTGATGGCCGGCTCGCTGGTCATCATCCTGCCGGTGTTGGTCGTTTTCGTCCTGCTCCAGCGGTATTTCACGCAAGGGATCACGATGACGGGGTTGAAAGGATAGGCGTTAGGCGTTAGGCGTAAGCAGCCCTCACCCCCCAACCCGCACCCAGAGGGTACCCGCCGTGCGCGAGAGAGGGGGCGGCTTCCCATTATGGGAAGCGGCTGAAAGCGGAAAGCTGACGGCTGACGGCTGACGGCTCGTGGCTAGACCGCGGCCGACGCCGGGGCGGTTGCGGTGGCGTTGGGGTCGGGGCCGGGGTCGCCGCCGGTGACGAGGGTGGCGAGGCGGGGGAGGTAGTGGTTCCAGCCGTGGAGGTGGCTGGGGTGCGACTCGACCGGCAGGCCGCGGTGGACCAGGCGGACGAGCGTGCCGTCGCCGTCGGGTGTGAGCGAGATCTCGACGGTGGAAGAGCCGGGGCCGACCGGCTCCGCGTTCTCCCAGCCGAAGGTGAAGCTGACGCGCTGGTTCGGGACGAGCTCGACGAAGCTGCCGCTGGCGGTCGCCCAATCGTTGATGTCGACGCGGAGGGCGCCGCCCGGTTGAGGGTCGCCGGAGACGTCGCGCCCCATCCAGCGCACGATGCGCGCGGGGTCGGTCAGGAATGGGTAGACGGTTTCCGGCGGCGCGGCGATGCGCACCTCGGAGACGATGGCGTCCTGCTCATCGTGAGCCTGAGTCTGAGTCATGATCGGGTGTCCTCCCTGCTTCGTGTTCGTGTTCGGCCTCCTGCTTCAGGAGGTCGAGGCGCTCGGCCCAGAAACTCTCGATGAAGGCGCGCAGCGGCTCCAACCCTTCGGGCCGGACGCGGTAGAGGCGGCGGGTGCCTTGGCGGCGCTCGATGACGAGTCCGGCCTCCTTGAGCACGGTCAGGTGCTGCGAGATGGCTGGCCGGGTCACCGAGAAGTGTGCGGCGATCTCGCCCGCCGACAGTTCCCGTGCCGTCACGAGCCGCAAGATATCCCGCCGCCGCGGTTCCGCGATGGCCTTGATCGCTGCCTCCATACTTCTATGTTAGTACGTGCTTACGTTAGTGTCAACTATCTGACTCTGTTGGATCAGGAGGGCGCACCTGTCTGTTGTCCTATTGTCACACTACTGAAGGTATTGACACCACGATAAGACCACTATATATTGTGCCGACTATCGGTCCGCGGGCTGTTCGCACGGTCGGCGGCGCAAGAGGGAACCCGGTCGAAAGCCGGGGCTGCCCCGCAGCGGTAGGCAGGAACGACCGCCGTCAGAAGCACTGGCAGAAACGGAGGAGTCAGGAGCTAGGAGTCGGGGGTCAGGGAGATCACGTCACGTCGTCCCCTGACTCCTGACTCCCGACCCCTACGGAACGCTGGGAAGCGACGGTCAGTAGGAGCGCGGCGAATGCTCGCCGCCACGCCTGCGAGCCCGAAGACCTGTCGATAGACCGCGCCGCGACGGCGCGGGAACGACCCGGACCTTCGCGGGAAGGTCGGCGGGCGATCGGCTGGTGCGCGCGCTCGGCCGTCCCTCCGCTGTTTCCTTGTCCGCAACGGTCCGCTGATTTTCGCCGGTAGGGGCGCTGTTTACTGCGCCCGTGGCGCCACCCCCGTCATGCTGAGCCCGCCGGCGAAGCATCCCCGCGCGAAGCGCACCGGCGGTCATCAGGCACGGGGGCGCTGCTGGCAGACGCGGCTTCGCCGGGGGATGCTTCGGTGTCGCCTCAGCATGACGGGGTGTGCAGGGCGGCTGCTCCTTGACTTGATGCCTATGGGACGCAGCAAGCAGCGCCCCTACTCGGATTCGCGTCATCGACCAGGAGATACGAGGCAATCATGGACACGACATCGGAAGCCATTTCTGCACTTTCGACGCGCGAATTGCCGATCCAGGCAACCGTGCGCAAGCGCGACGGGCGAGTGACGGCATTCGATCCGGAGCGGATTGCGCTGGCGATCGAGATGGCGTTTCGGGCTGAGTTGGGCTGCCCGTTTCCGGATCCGTTGCGGACAGTCGTGGCGGCGCAGGTGGAGGGAATCGCAGGCCGCGTCGTCGAGACGATGCGGCCGCGATGGGCAGCCGGGGAACAGCCGGGGGTCGAAGCGATCCAAGACGAAGTCGAGCGACAGTTGATGGCGGCCGGGGCGTACGCGGTCGCTCGCCGCTACATCCTCTACCGGGAGGCCCGCGCGCGGCGGCGGGAGGAGGCGGCACTGCACGTCGTCGACGGCGATGGGCAGGAGGTGTTGTTGAACCGCGCGGTCCTACGCGCTTGGATCGACGACGCCTGCGCGGAGGTCGAGGGTCGTGTTTCGGCGAAAGCGATCGCCGACGACGTGCTGGCTTCGGTTCACAATGGAATGTTGCTTACCGACGTCGAGCGAGCCATCGCCCTGGCCGCCCGCGGCCGGATCGAGCAGGACCCGGCCTATTCCCGCGTCGCCGCGCGGGCGTTGTTGCGCGGTCTCTACGGCGAGGCGCTTGGTCGCCGGGTGGCGATCGACGAGGCGGCCGCGTTCTATCCGGCGGCCTTCGTCGGCTTCGTGCGGGAGGGAGTCGAGCGCGAATTGTTGGCGCCCGATCTCCTCGCCTTCGACCTCGCCCGGCTGGGCGCGGCGCTCGATCCGGCGCGGGACCTGCGCTTCCAGTACCTTGGTCTGCAAACGCTCCACGACCGCTACCTGATCCACGACCGCGGCCGGCGAATCGAGTTGCCGCAGATGTTTTGGATGCGGGTGGCGATGGGGCTGGCGCTGAACGAGGAGGACCGGGAGGGGCGGGCGATCGCGTTCTACGACCTAATGTCCACCTTCCACGCCTGCCCGTCGACACCGACGCTCTTCAACAGCGGCACGCGCCACCCGCAGCTCTCGTCCTGCTTCCTGACGACCCTGCCGGACGACCTGGACGGCATCTTCTCGGCGGTGCGCGACAACGCGCTGCTCTCGAAGTGGAGCGGCGGCATCGGCAACGACTGGACGCGGGTGCGCGCCCTCGGCAGCCGGATCAAGGGGACGAACGGGGCAAGCCAGGGTGTGGTCCCTTTCCTAAAGGTCGCCAACGACGCCGCGGTCGCCGTCAATCAGGGCGGCAAGCGGAAGGGGGCGGTTTGCGCCTATCTCGAGGCGTGGCACCTCGACGTCGAAGAGTTCCTCGATCTGCGGAAGAATACCGGCGACGACCGCCGCCGCACTCACGACATGAACACGGCACTTTGGGTGCCCGATCTCTTCATGCAGCGCGTGCGAGACGACGGCGCCTGGACCCTGTTTAGCCCGAGCGCGGTCCCCGATCTGCACGATCTCTACGGCCGCGCCTTCGCCGAGCGATATGGGACGTACGAGGCGGCGTTTGCCCGCGGCGAGATCGAGCAAGCGAGACAGGTGCCCGCGGCTGATCTCTGGCGGAAGATGCTGACCAGTCTCTTCGAGACGGGGCATCCGTGGCTGACCTTCAAAGACCCTTCTAACGTGCGGAGCCCGCAGGACCATGCCGGGGTGATCCACAACGCCAACCTCTGTACCGAGATCGTGCTGAACTCGAATGCGGAGGAGGTCGCGGTCTGCAACTTGGGGTCGGTCAACCTCGCGGCGCACGTCACGGAGAACGGACTCGACCGCGAGCGGTTGCGGCAGACGGTCCGCACCGCGATGCGGATGCTCGACAATGTGATCGACCTCAACTACTACCCAATCCCGCAAGCGCGCACCTCGAATCAGCGCCATCGGCCGGTCGGCCTCGGCCTGATGGGGTTCCAGGACGCGCTTTGGCGGCTTGGGCTGTCATATGCCTCGAGGGAGGCGGTCGCCTTCGCCGATGCGAGCATGGAGACGATTGCCTACGAGGCGATTCTCGCCTCGACGGAATTGGCCGCTGAGCGCGGCGCATACCCTTCATTTCCCGGATCGAAGTGGGACCGCGGGTTGCTGCCGATCGATACCGTGCCGCTGCTGGCCGAGGAGCGGGGCGAGCCGATCGAGGTCGATCTCGGCGCCACGCTCGATTGGGAGCCGGTGCGCGAGGCGGTCCGCCGCCACGGGATGCGGCATAGCAACTGCCTGGCGATCGCGCCGACGGCGACGATTGCGAACATCCAGGGCGTGGGCCAGTCGATTGAGCCGCAGTACACGAACCTCTTCGTGAAGAGCAACCTCTCGGGCGAGTTCACCGTCGTCAACGAGGTACTGGTGCGGGACTTGGCCGCGCGGGGGCTGTGGGACGAGGCGATGCGCGACGAGCTGAAGTACAACGACGGCTCGGTCCAGGCGATCGAGCGCGTGCCGGATGACCTGAAGGCGCGCTACCCGACCGCGTTCGAGATCGTCCCGTCGTGGCTGATCGCCTGTGCCGCTCGCCGGCAGAAGTGGATCGACATGAGCCAGTCGCTGAACCTCTATCTGGCCGAGCCGAGCGGCAAGAAACTGAGCGAGACGTACCAGCTTGCCTGGCGGTCGGGTTTGAAAACGACCTACTACCTGCGCACCCGCGCCGCCACCCAAGCTGAGAAGTCGACGCTTGACGTCAATCGCTGGGGTGTGCAGCCGCGCTGGATGAAGGCGCGGTCCGCGTCGAGCGTAATTGAGGTTGAGCGGGAAGAAGAGGACGGGCCGCCGGTGGCATGTGAGGCGTGTCAATAGGAAGTGGCCCGATCCAGAGTTCGTGTCGGCTTCGCCCGGAGCTAAAGACTCCGGGCTGGACTCCGGACCCAACGAACCCCCCTGAAGGGGGCTGAACGATCGGGCTGCCCGTCAGCCGGCTTCAGTCGGCTTCGTTCGGTCAGGGCGGGGATTGATCCCCGCGGCGAGGGTAGACGCGGCTCCGTTGGATACCGGTCTGAAAAGCGCAATAGACAGAAAGGACGCATCCCAATGACCACAACCGTCGAGGTCGCCGCCAAACGCCTGATCAACTGCGAGACCGTGGACGTCAACCAGCTCATGCCGTTGACGTACGATTGGGCGTGGGAGCACTACCTGAACGGGTGCGCCAACCATTGGATGCCGACCGAGGTGCCGATGGCCGGCGACATCGAGCTCTGGAAGAGTGACCGCCTCTCGGCCGACGAACGCCAGGTGGTGCTGCGCAACCTCGGGTTCTTCGCCACCGCCGAGAGCTTGGTCGCCAACAACCTCACCCTGGCGATCTTCCGCCACGTCACCAACGCCGAGTGCCGCCAGTACCTGCTGCGCCAGGGGTTCGAGGAAGCGATCCACACCCACACCTTCCATTACATCGTCGAGAGTCTGGGTCTGGACGAGCACGAGGTCTTCGGCATGTATCACGCCATCCCGGCCATCGCCGCCAAGGACGAGATGGAGATGGCCCTCACCGCCGACCTTCTGCAGCCGGGTTTCACCACGTCCACCTTCGCCGGGGCGCAGAAATTCCTGGAGAACCTGGTCGGCTACTACGTGATCATGGAGGGGATCTTCTTCTACGCCGGGTTCGCGATTATGCTCTCGTTCCACCGCCAAAACCGACTCAAGGGGATCGGCGAGCAGTTTCAGTACATCCTGCG
>JBOGUE010000339.1:0-5403 GCA_050695955.1 Thermomicrobiales bacterium
TTGGCGCGGCGACGAGCACCGTCCCATGCTCCAGCGCATCTACGGCACGGCCTGGCCGGCGCAAGAAGAACTCGACGACTACTTACACCGGCTGGAAGAAGCCCAACGCCGCGACCACCGTCGACTCGGCAAGGACCTTGACCTCTTTTCGGTTTCGGAGGAAATCGGGTCGGGCCTCATCCTATGGCATCCGAAGGGCGCCATGATCCGCTATCTCGTCGAACAGTTTGAGCAGAAAGAACAGCTCGACCGCGGCTACCAGATCGTCTATACACCGCACATTGCCTCGGAGCGGATCTACCAAATCTCAGGCCACCTCGAAACGTATCGCGAGAACATGTATGCCCCGATGGCGATCGAGGAGGTCGAGTACTACCTGAAGCCGATGAACTGCCCCGGACACATCATGATCTACAAGAACCAGATCCACTCGTATCGGGAACTGCCGATCCGACTTGCCGAGCTCGGCGCCGTCTACCGATACGAACGATCCGGCACGCTCCACGGTATGCTTCGCGTCCGTGGCTTTACCCAGGACGACGCTCATATCTTCTGCACGCCAGAGCAGGTAGTTGACGAACTCGGCGGCGTCATCGACTTGGTGCGACATTTTGCCGATGTCTTCGGGTACGGCTTCGAGGCCTATCTCGGCACGCGGCCAGAGAAAGCCATCGGCGACGAGGCGACTTGGGAGCGCGCCATCGACGCCCTTAAGGAGGCCTTGAAATCCCGTGATCTGGACTACACGATCGACGAAGGCGAGGGCGCGTTCTACGGTCCGAAGATCGACGTGAAGTGGCTCGACGCCCTCGGCCGTGCCTGGACCGGCCCAACGATCCAGCTCGACTTCAACCTGCCGGAGCGGTTCGACGTCAACTACATCGGCGAGGATGGTGAGCGTCACCGCGTGGCGATGATCCATCGCACGCTCCTCGGGTCAATGGAGCGCTTCGTTGGCGGTTTGGTTGAGCACTACGCGGGCGCCTTCCCGCCCTGGCTCGCACCGGTGCAGGCCGTCATCATCCCGATCACGGACCAGCAAGTCGAGTTCGCGAACGGAGTAGCAGCGCGCCTCAAACAGGACGGACTGCGTGTCGACGTCGACGACCAGCGCGACCGGATGCAAGCGAAGATCCGGAATGCCCAACTCCAAAAGATCCCGTACATGCTCGTCGTGGGCAAGCGGGAAGCCGAAGGCGACGCCGTCTCCGTTCGCCTTCGCACAGGCGAGGATCTCGGCGCGATGAGCATTGATCAGTTCATCGAGCTCGCTCGCACGGCCGCTGATTCCAAATCGCTCGATTTGGTTGAGTCGCCCCCAGGCCAGTAGACACCACGGAGGCATGCGAGACGACCGCTCCGCGGACAGCCGCTAGCGGCGCACCGATGGATCGAGGGCGTCTCGCAGCGCATCTCCCACGATGACCCAGGCGAGCATGGTAAAGGCCAGCACGATCGCCGGGAATACCGTTAGGTGCCAATACACCTGGATGTACTGTTGATAGGCGCCAATCATCTGACCCCAGGAGGAAGTCGGCGGTGAAATGCCGAGGCCGAGGAAGCTCAACCCTGCCTCGGCAAACATCGCCGCCGGCACACCAAGTGTCATCGTCACGATGACCGGCGTCATCGTATTGCGGACCAGGTGGACCGTCACGATGTGCCACGTCCCGCCGCCCATCGCCCGCGTGGCGCGAATGAAGTCGGTCTCCTTGAGCGAGAGGACTTGCCCACGCACGATCCGCGCGATGCCTATCCACCCAGTCAGCGCCATAGCGATGATGATGTTTTGGAAGCCTGGGCCCAGGACAACGAGCAGCAGGATATAAAAGAGCAGCGGGGGCAGCGACGACAGCACGTCGACGACACGCATTACCGAGTAGTCGAACCAGCCTCCTACTAGGCCCGCGCAGGCTCCAACCGGTACTCCAATTAAAACGATGACGACCTGGCTGATGATACCGACGGCGAGCGAGATGCGCGCACCATAGATGAGACGGCTGAGCACATCCCGACCGAGTTCGTCGGTGCCAAGGAAATGGGCGCTCGAAGGGAGTTGCCAGGTAGCGGCATAGTCCCCGCGATAGGGGTTGTCCGGCGCGATGACCGGTGCAAAGACCGCGACCGCAAGCTCTAAAATAATGAAGGCGACGGCGACCAGCGCCAGTTTCTTGCGCCGGAAGCGGCGCCATGCCCGTTCCATTGCGCCACCGCGGGTTCGGACTGGCGAGGCGCTCGCCTCGGCTGCGACGGCCATTCTATTGCTCCCTCACCAGTCTCACACGTGGGTCGATCAGTGAGTACAGCACGTCCGTGACCACGTACGTGACGCTGATGAGCACGGTCCAGATGACCGTTGACGCCATGATCATGGGATAGTCGCGCTTTTGGATCGCATCGACCCAGTAAAAGCCAACACCGGGTATGCGGAAGATGCTTTCGATAAAGAATGAGCCGATGATCAAATCCGCCATCATCGGTCCGGCGACAGTCACGATTGGCGTCAGCGCGTTGCGGAGAATATGGACGATCAACACCCGTTGATCACTCAAGCCCTTGGCGTAGGCAGTTCGCACATAATTCGCGTGCGCCACATCGAGAATCGCGCCCCGGGTGTAGCGGTGCAGGATCAGGATTGGTCCGAGTGAATTAGCGAGAACCGGCAGGATCCACTGGCGCGGGCTATCCCATCCCCCGGTCGGCACCCATTGCAATTTGACGGCAAAAACAAACTGGAGCAGCACGGCCAAGACGAAGCTGGGCATCACCATGCACCCAATAGAGACCCCAGTACCGAGGTTATCGATCCATGAATGGGGCTTGACTGCACCGGATATGCCTAGGGCCAATCCCACAACCGTCGAGAACGCAAGCGTCAACAGGCCAAGCTGGATCGAATAAGGCCATTGGTCGCCGATGATCTCGACGACGGTCCGCCCACTGCTGGTAAATGAGTAGCCAAAATCGAGACTTGCCGCGTTCTTCAAGAAGCGGAGGTATTGTTCCCAGATCGGCTTGTCCAGGCCGTAAAGTTGAAGTAACTGCTGCCTGGTCTCCTTGGGAATCTGAACCGCGCGGTCTCCACCGAGGACGTCGAACGGTCCGCCGGGAATGGAATGCATAAGGAAGAATGTGATCGCTGAGACCGCCAGCAACACACCGACTAATCCGATGAGGCGGGAAGCGATGTAGCGAGCCATCTTTCCTCCTCGTTGCCGGTTCAAGCAAAGTGACAAGCCGCGAGGTGATCCGGACCCATCGGGCGCAACCGCGGTTCTTGCTCTCGACACACATCTTGGGCAATTGGGCATCGGGGATGAAATGGGCAGCCCGACGGCCGATCAATTGGACTGGGCACGTCGCCGGTCAGCCCTCGCCGCTTTTTCAGTTGGAAGGGGTCCGGCTCCGGCACCGCTGCAAGGAGCGCCCGCGTGTATGGATGGCGAGCCGAGGTGACGATCTCTTTGCTCAGTCCGATTTCCACCAACTGCCCGAGATACATGACGCCAATTCGCCGGCTCATGAAGGCCGTGACCGCGATATTGTGGGAAATGAACACGTAGGACAGTTCAAATGCTTCTTGCAGGTCACGGAGAAGGTTGAGGATCTGTGCTTGGACCGAGACATCCAGCGAGGAGACTGGCTCGTCGCAGATCAAGAGTTTGGGTCGCAGAGCCAGCGCGCGGGCAATGCCGATCCGCTGCTGCTGCCCTCCTGAGAACTCAACGGGGAAGCGATTGAACGCGTCGGCCGGCAACTGGACTACTCCGGTCAGGTGCCGCACTTGATCCCGGCGTTCAGCTGTCGAGCCCACGCGATTGATGTCGAGCGGTTCTCGGATAATCTGTTCGACCGTGAGGCGAGGATCGACTGACGCGAACGGATCCTGGAAGATCATCTGCATCTTCGGTCGAGTCTTACGCAACTCGTCCGGGTCCATCAACGACAGGTCTTCGCCTTCGAGCAGGATCCGTCCGCTCGTCGGCTCGTACAGGCGCATCATCGTCAGCCCGAGTGTCGACTTGCCACAACCCGACTCGCCAACGATGCCGAGGGTCTCGCCGTGCCCGATCGCCAGGCTCACGCGGTCCAATGCGACGAGCCGAAACCGATGTTGGCCAAACAGACCGCGCCGCACGGAAAAGCTCTTCACCAGCTCGATCGTTTGCAGGAGCGGCTCAGTCACCGTCTAGCCCTCCGGCATGGGCAACGAAGCACGCGGTTTGGTGACCTGGCGCGACAGCTAACAGCGGCGGCATGGACTCCAGACAGGCCGGAATCCGGTAGCTGCATCGTGGCTCAAACGGGCAGCTCTCAATCTCGTCCCGCAGATCCGGCGGCGTGCCTTCAATCGTAGGTAAACGATCCGGCCAATTTGTGAGCCGTGGCACCGATGCGAGGAGTGCGCGCGTGTAGGGGTGCCGAGAATGCCGGAAGATCGCTCGCACACTGCCGCCCTCTACCACCCGCCCGGCGTACATGACGACGACCTTGTCGGCAATCTCGGCCACCACGCCGAGGTCATGGGTAATGATGATGATCGATGCACCGTAGTCATCTCGCAGCTGGCGCAATAGGTCGAGGATCTGCGCTTGGATCGTGACGTCAAGCGCGGTTGTCGGTTCATCGGCGATGATCAGCTTCGGGCGACATGCCATTGCCATAGCAATCATGACCCGCTGCCGCATCCCTCCCGAGAACTGATGCGGATAGTCTTGCAAGCGTTGAGAGGCGTCGGGAATGCCAACTCGCTGCAATAGATCTATCACCCGTGCGCGTGCCGCCTTCGCGGACAACCGTTCATGGTGCTTCAGCGGTTCCGAGAGATGGTAACCAATGGTCAACACCGGGTTGAGCGAGGTCATCGGGTCTTGAAAGATGATCGAAATCTTGTGTCCGCGAATCTCCTGGAGTTCATCTCTCGGCAGTGCCAAGAGATCTTTAATTGCCTCTCCATCGCGGAAGAGCGCCATGCCGCCCACGATTCGCGCTGGCTCGTCGACGAGCCGCATCAGTGAGAGGGCGGTCACGCTCTTGCCACAGCCCGATTCGCCGACGATGCCGAGAATCTCCCCCTCGTCAAGAGACAGGGAAACGCCGTCAACGGCAAAGACCGTGCCCCCCTCCACGGGAAAGTGCGTCTTAAGCCCTTTGACTTCCAGCAGCGGTTTCTTCATAGCAACTGTTGTAGGCAGGCGACCGCCGCGACAACGCCACGACGGTCGCCCGCTGCCTTGGGAACCCCACGTTCAAGCGTGAAGCTAACCCGGACCGTCCGATAAGCGGGCAGATGTTAGACCGCCTCGTGACGCCGGACTCCACGCGCCATTTGTTCCGTGGAACGTGCCGTCCCGAACTCCGAGGCGGAACAATCCGGCACGGACCGCACGATCACGTCAATGC
>JBOGUE010000340.1:0-3271 GCA_050695955.1 Thermomicrobiales bacterium
CAATTGCGCAACGCGGGCGACGGTGCCGCGACCTATATTGCGGTCCTCATCGGCCAGCGGGTGCTTGAACAGAGCGAGGCGGCCGAGCGGGAGGCAGCCGAGGCCGAAGACGAGGGCGCCGAAGAAGAGGAACCGACCACGGAGGAGCCGGCCGAACCAGAAGCGACACCGACGCCCGACACCGGACCTGAGGGCGATCCCGACGGCGACGGCGTCTCCAATGCCCAAGAAGAAGCGGCGGGCACCGATCCGCAGAACGCCGACAGCGATGGCGACGGTATCCGCGACGGTCGCGAAGGCGAGCTGGGCACCGACCCGCTGAACCCCGACACCGACGGCGACGGCGCCACCGACGGCGACGAAGCCCTCGTCTTCGGCACCGATCCGCTCGACCCGGACGACACGCCGTAACGGAGGGTGGCAAGGGCGGCAAGGGCGGCAAGGTGGCGAGGACGGCAGGGGCGGCGAGTGCGGGACATCGTCGGCCCACGGACCGGGCATGTATCCCCGGTTCTCGGACGTCTACGGAACCCCTCGCCGCCCTTGCCGCTTCGCCGCCCTACCCTACCCGCGCAAACTCCAACCCCAGCAACCGCGCCACTTTCTCAACCGCGGCCAGGTGGTGGCCAGCGCCGAGGGCGCAGTGGTGGGTCGGGCCATGGGCGCACCAGGCGTTGAGGAAGGGGGCCGGCGGCAGCGGGAAGCGGATGCGGCTGTTCGTGTTGCCGATGCGCATGGTGGGGCCGGGGATCGATTCGCCTTCCGCGCCGAGGAGTTTGAGGCGGCCGTCGCGGGTCTGGGTGAAGCCGACGATCGTAATCGGGCCGGTTTGGACCCGGAACTCGACGGCGAGTCCACCGCCAGCCTTGCCGTGAAATATGTCAAGTTCTCGGAGGGCTGGCGTGCCGTCGCTGATGGCGATGTGGCCGGGGCCGTCGTGGCCCATCAGAACGAAGTCGTCCCGAAAGTCCATGGCGTAGAACTCGGTGAAGGAGCCGCCCGCGCCGAGGGAGTCGAGCAGCTTCATCGCGAGCGCGGTCTTGATGTCGCCTTCACCCGCGGCCGGGATGCCGCGCGCGGTCAGGAGCGTGTTGCCGAGGATCATGCCGGCGGCGACCTGTTCGCTCGGCTCGCCGGGGGTTCCACGGTAGTAGTACGCGAGACCGTCGAGGTCGAAGTCCTGCACGAGGCGGTCGAGGCCGACCGCGACCCGCGTCCCCCACTCCATCCCCTTGCGCGTGACGTCCGCGTCGAGCGTGAAGGTCCGCTCCGTCTCATCGATCTTGGCGGCGATCTCCTCCGTGGTCGCGGATTGGACGCGTTGGGTGAGATCGTCGATTTCCAGCAGCTCAACGTGCGTGCCGAGTTGGGCCTGGATCGCGGTGAAATCGGCGTAGAGATCGAGCATGCCGGGGTAGGTGTGGCCGAGGAAGCCGATGCGGGCGCGGCGGATGGCGCTGGCGATGCCCGCCGCCTGGCACCAAGCCTCGATGTCGGACCAGGCGGCGGTGTCGTCGAAGAGCGTGCCGGAGACGACGTTGCAGTCGATCCCTGCCCGCGCGAAGACGCCGGCGATCTCCGGCACGCAGCAGGCGCCGCAGTTAGCGAGGAGCTCTGCCGTGTCGGCCTGCTCGTAGTCGATTGCCGGGACCGGTTGCAGGTTGAGCACGAGCACCGGCAGGCGCCGCTCCTGCACGACCGGCAGCACCTGCGAGCTGGTGGCGTAGGTGGCGGCGTGGCAGACGATCAGGTCGACCCTCTCCCGCGCAAAGAGGCGACCCGCCTCGACGGCCGCGGGGGGCGTATCGACCAGCCCGGCCGAGACGACGTCGGCCCATTGGCCGAGCCGCGTCTCAACGTGCCGCCGGTACCCGTCCAGCCGCTCTCGCAATCCCGGAAACTGCGCCCAATAAGCGGCGAGCCCGATGCTGAAGACCCCGACCTTGGCGCGCGTCTGCTGCGTCATCGAATGCTCCCGATTTGGTGAGGTTTGCCCATGTTGGCCACCTTGTCCAAATGTACAGAAGTGGGCAACTTAGGCGAATCTTGATGGTTCGCGATCGTCGGCTGAACGGCAGGGACGAGTGAGGGGTCGGAGTGTGTCTGCTCCCCGTCATGCCGAGCCGCCGCGAGGGATCGGCCCGGACTCCGATGCGTGTGACGGAGGCGAGATTCCTCTCTGCGATCGGAATGACGGGTGTGTGCAATCACGCGCTATCCGGGATGCTGGCGGAAACGCTCGCGGCAGCGTTCGATGACGGACCAGGCTTCGGCGGCGTCGTGCCAGCCGAGGACCTCGGTCTGCTTCGGTTCGAGCAGCTTGTAGGTGGCGAAGAAGGTCTCGATCTCGCGCAGCCAGTGGCCGCCGAGGTCGGCAAGGGTTTCGACGTGGGCATAGCGCGGGTCGCCGACCGGCACGGCCAGGATCTTGAAGTCCGGCCCTTTCTCGTCGGCCATGTCGAGCCCGCCCAACGGCCGCGCCTCGATCAGGCAGCCGGAGAAGGTCGGCTCCTGCACCAGCACGAGAATGTCGAGGTGGTCACCGTCCTCGGCCAGGGTGTCCGGGATATAGCCGTAGTCGGTCGGGTAATGCACCGACGAGTAGAGCACGCGATCGAGGCGAAACCTGCCCAGAGCCTCGTCGTACTCGTACTTGTTGCGACTGCCCCGCGGGATTTCGATGAAGGCAAGCACGGTGTCGGTGGACATCCCTCACCCCTTTGACCCCCTCTCCCGTGCGCGAGCGAGGGGGAACGGTTGCCGTGCGTCGGTCCTAGGTCCTAACGCCTCCGTTGCAGCAGGGCGGTGCTGTAGAACTCGTAGGAGGCGGCTTTGTCGGGGACGTCGGTGAGGTGGACGGTAAAGCGGCAGGGGAGACCGTGGTCGGGTAGGTTGTCGGCGAAGAAGCCCGCATAGGCCTCGGCGTAGGCTTTGCGCAGGCGGTCCTGCTCGGCGGCGAAGCCGGCGGGGTCGACGAGCGGGTTCGGGCTCTTCGGTTGGCAGCCGAAGGCGTGGAGTTCGATGAAGTCGACGTCCTGGAGCGAGTCGCAGATGCCGGCGTCCTTGAGCCACTTCTCCCAGCATTGGAAGACGAGCGGGATCTCGCGATGCGGGTCCATCGTCACCAGCTCGTCGAGGCCGAGGACGCCCTTGGCCGAGTAGCCACCGGTGAGACCGGCGAAGTGGATTCTCACGTCGCCGTCCGGTTGCTCCTCGGTCACCAGCGCCGAGAGGACCGGGCGCTCGCCCTGGTAGTAGTAGGTCAACTTCC
>JBOGUE010000341.1:0-4558 GCA_050695955.1 Thermomicrobiales bacterium
GGCCCCAGCAGCGCCAGGGTCGAACCGCCGAGGACGACGAGGAGGACCATCGCCGCTTCCAGCCGCACGGTCGATTGCAACGCGGCGCCGACGCGGATGGCCGCCCGGCGCAGGCGCACACGGTGGAAGGTCGCCAGGGCCAGGACGGGAACAAGGATCGTCGCTTTGGCGATCAGGATCCGGCCGTAGTCGCTCTCCCATAGCTCGCGCAACGTGGGGAGGACCAGGCCCGCGTTGAGTACGCCCGTGCCCGCGCCGACGGCGACGAGCACGAGGGCGAAGCGGGAGAAACGGCGAATCGGGTCGCCTTCGGCCGGTGCATCGTCCTCGGCGTCGCGGCCGGGTGGCCAGGAGATCGCGAGCTGGGCCAACCCGCCGACCCAGAGGGCGACCGCGAACTGGTGGAGGGTGTCCGACGCGACGGCCAACACCCGGTATGTCTCGCGTGCCGCCGCGTGACTGGTGAAACTGAGGCCGACCAGGGTGGCGAGCGCGGCCGCGCCGCCGACCAGTTCCAACGCGGTCATTGATCGCGCGGTGCCGCTTCGTCGCATTGAGAGGACGACCAGGCTCAGCACGACCGCCACCGCGGCCGCGAGGAGGCGCGGCCACCAGGCGTTCGGCATGCCGGCCAAGGCGTCGTCCAGCGTCGGCTTTACCGCACCTGCCGGCGGGAACCAGGTCTGTAAGACCGGTTCGGCAGCGGTCGCCAGAACCGCGACGAACGCTCCGGCCGTCGCCGCTATTGCTCGCCGTGACAGTCGCGCACGTTCACCCGTGGCGCCGGCCAGGAGGACGGGTCGATAGAGAAAGCCGGCTGCCGCGACCGCAATTCCCAGGAACGTCAACCAGCGGGTTGCGACCGCCCACGGTTGGGGCCGCTCGCCCTCGACCGTGGCCGCGCCCGGCGCGCTGCCGGTGCCGACGCGGAAGGCGAAGCTGCCGGTCAAGGTGTGGCCGTCGTCGGCCGAGCGCGCGGTCCAGATGACGGTGTAGGTCCCGGCCCCGACGTCGTCGACCTCGCCGACGACGTGCCGGGGGTCGTTCGGGTCGACGCGGAGGTTGCGGACCGGCAGGTCGGCGCCGTCCGCGTCAAGTACTTGTAATCCCGGCGAACCGGCGCCGGCGTCGACCCGTTCGGTTAGCCAGAGTGCGATCGCTTGCGGCGGCGCGGCCAGGAGGCCGTCTTCCGGTGGCTCGGCGCGGACCAGTTCGGGATGGGCGTCGGCTGGGCGGGCGATCGCGAACATCGTGGCAAGCGCAATGCAAACAAGCGCCAGTACTGGCGCGAATCGCCGCCAATGGCGCGTCGATGCGGTGCGTAGCGCGGTGGTATAGGTGTTGGCGAGCAATTGATCGTCCTGCGTGTACACGCGAGCCGGCCGAGTCCGGCAATCAAAGATACCAACAAACGGCGGCGCGCCGAACCTATTCGGCGCGGCTGCTCATTCCGTAGGTTCAACGTGGTCGAGGTCCGTGTGGATTGTCGAGGAATCTGCCTCTGATGGGGGATGGCCTTCATCAGAGGCAGAGGCCTCGACGGACTCCGGGACTCCGGGACTCCGGGACTCCGGGACTCCGGGACTCCGGGACTCCGAAGCTCGGCATGACGGGGAGGGGGTGCGCGGGGTGATGGGGTTTACGAGCGTGTCCTAATCGTCGCCTGACACCGGTGCAGGTGCAGGTGCAGGTGCAGGCACAGGGGCGATGGGTTCGACGCGAAGATCAGGCAGCCAATCGAGCCAGCGGGGCAGATACCAGTTCCATTTGTCGAGCAGAACCATCGTCGAAGGTACGAGGATGGAGCGGACGACGGTGGCATCGAGGAAGATGGCGACGGCGAGGCCGAAGCCGACCTGTTGGAGCGGCACGAGCCGTCCGGCCGCGAATCCGCCAAAGACCGCGACCATGATCGCCGCCGCGCCGGTGATCAAACGGGCGGTCGAGCCGAGTCCGAAGGCGACCGCTTCCCGGTTTTGTCCGGTCTGGTGATAGCGTTCCTGGATGCGGGAGAGCAGGAAGACGTGATAGTCCATGCTGAGCCCGAAAAGGACGGCGAAGAGGAAGGTAGGGATCCAGGTCTCGATGGCCGGGGTCTGCTGGAAGCCGAGGAAGTCGGCCGCGTACCCCTTTTGGAAGACGAGGACGATCAGGCCGTAGGCCGCGCCGACCGAGAGCAAGTTCATCACGATTGCCTTGATCGGCACGATGAGCGAGCGGAAGGCGACCAGCAATAGCAGGAAGCTCAGCCCGAGGACGAAGGCAATGACTCGCGGTGCGGCGTCGTTGATGACGTCGAAGAGATCGACCGTCTCGGCCGTCTGGCCGGCGACATAGACCTCGGCCGGGGTCCCGGCGAAGGCAGTCGGAATCAGTGAGCCGCGGAGGCGCTCGATCGCATCGTAAGCGGGCTGATCGTCGGGCGGCACGGTGAGCGGGACGGAGACCAACGTGAGGTCGCTGGTGTCGTTGCTCGTCACCGCTGGCGAGCCGTAGGATCCGTCCTCGGCCAACGACGCGCTCAACTGTTGGATGGCGCCCTGGATGGCCGGGTCGCCGGCATCACCGTCGACCACGATCTCGACCGGGGCGATGAGGCCAGCCGCGAACTCACGCTCGAGGATGGTGAAGCCAGCGCGTGCATCGCTGTCCGCGGGCAAGCTCGAGACGCCGAGCGCACCGTCCTCCTTGTCGACGTACGGCAGCGCCGCCGCCACTAATAGCGTCACCCCCACTGCCAGGCTCACGACCGGCCGCGCCATCACGACGCGCGCAATCCGCGGCCAAAAGCCGGTGTGGGTGATCGGTGACGGGTGATGGGTGATGGGTGCCGTTTCGTTCCTGACTCCCGACTCCTGACTCCTGACCCCTTGTCGTCGGCGGGGCCAGTCGATGCGATCGCCGAGCAGGCTCAGCAAGGCAGGGATGAGGGTTAGGGTAGCCAGGACGGCAACAGTGACGACGGCGACGGCGCCGATGCTAACGCTGCGGAAGATGTTGCTCGGCACGAGGAAGAGGCCGAGCAGGGAGAGGATCACCGTCAGGCCGGAAAAGACGACCGCCCGGCTGGCGGCGCCGGCCGCGGTCGCGATCGCGTCCAGCGTCGTGAGCCCTTGCCGCCGCTCCTCGCGGAACCGCTCGACGACGAAGAGGGAATAGTCGATGCCCACGGCGAGGCCGATGATCGAGATCATGTTGGTGACGAGGAAGGAGAGTTCGAAGAAGCGACCGACGATCGCGGCAATACCGATGGCGACCACGATCGAGATGACGCCGAGCGCCAACGGGAGTCCGGCCGCGACAAGCGCGCCGAAGACCAGGATCAGGATGAGTAGGGCGACCGGCACACCGATTGCCTCGCCGGCCGCCGCGTCTTCGTTAGAAATCTCGTTGAGCTCGTGGTTGATGCTCCCTTCGCCGACGGTCAGGAACTCAAACGCGCCGTTTGCGCGTTGGTTGGCGGCGTCGATGACCGCGATGACGCCGGGCGCTTGTTCGACCGCATCGTCGAAGTTCCCGCCGAGCGTGACTGGGACCAGCGTCGTGTGGCGGTCGGCCGAGACGAGGCCTTCGTTGCCGGTCTGCACGTAATTGGTTGCGCTGGCGACCGTTCCAGACAGCGCGGTGAGCTCGGCGGTGATCCCTTCGATTTCCGCTTGAAACACAGGATCGTCGACCGTCATGGACTCCGACCGGACGATGACGGTTTCGGTCATCGGCGCCGGTCCGCGCAACCGCTCTTCGAGGAGATCGGCGCCCTGCATCGACTCTGGGTTGGTGGAGAACGTCGCCTCCGTCGTTAGCCCGTCCTCCAACGAGGACGATAGCGCGCCCGCGATGAGCAGGAGCACGAGCCAAAGACCGACGACCCGCCATGGCCGTTCGGCGCTGACACGAGCCAGCCGGACGATGGAAAAGCGCGACATGGGGAAACCTCCTAAAACGCAAACACCGTCGATGTGCGGCGCACATAGCCGCGCATCGATGATCTGCCAGCAGAGGCATCCCGGGCATCGGGAAACTGACGGATACGGGTGACGGATATCTGTGAACAAGGGCGGCGAAGGCGACGAGGCATGCCGGCGCCGTCCTGGAACCGGGGATATATGCCCGTGGCATGGTCATCAACCGACGCCTGGCCACCCGGCCGCCTTCCCGCCGACGCCGCCTCAGCAGATGCCGTGGTCGCGGGCGTAGGTGGCGGCTTCGATGCGGGAGCGGACGCTGAGCTTGGCGAGGATGTGTTCGACGTGGGTGCCGACGGTGCGCGGGCTGATGAAGAGCGCCTCGCCGATCTCCGGGTTGGTGCGGCCGGCGGCGACGAGGCAGAGCACCTCGCGTTCGCGGGCGGTGAGCAGGTCGCCGGACTGTGACGGGCGTTCCGCGGGCGGCGAGCTGATCGCGGCGAGGAACGCGGTCATTTCGGCGCGGGCGTCGGTGGCCGAGAGTCGGCGACCGGTTTCCCAGGCGCTGGTGAAGACATCGTCGCCGAGGCGCGTGCGAGCCGCGGCAGCCGCGGCTTCGTACGTGAAGCGTTCGGGGCGGCCAAAGGTGATGC
>JBOGUE010000342.1:0-3315 GCA_050695955.1 Thermomicrobiales bacterium
GACCGTGGCCGGTAAGGTTCCAGACGATGTTCGTCCGTAAGGTGAGCGCCCCGGCGCTGGCGGGTCTGTCCGCGCTCCCCGTCGCGGGCGTCATGCCCACGGTCGCAAGCTGACTCATCAGCGGTCACCACGTCGTTCGCTCATACCGCGATGCGCGCCTGGAGTCGCTCGCACACCTCGTCGACTTGCTCCTCGGTCATGTCCGTAAAGAAGGGCAACGCCAGCGTCGTCCGCGCGATGCGCTCGGTCACCGGGAAGTCGCCGGGTTGGTAGCCGAATCGCTGGCGATAGAGCGGCTGCAGGTGAATGGGGTTGAAGTAGGGTCGTGTCGGGATCCCGTCCGCCGCCAAGCCGGTCATGACCGCCTCGCGGTCGATGTGGGCGGCAAGCCGAATCACGTAGACGAACCAGCTCATCCGCGTCGTCGCCGGGACGACAACAGGCGGTTCCAGCCCGGCGAGGCCGGCGAGACGCTCGGTGTACCAGCCCGCAACCCGCGCCCGGCGCTCGAGGATGGCGTTGATCCGGCTCAGTTGCGAGAGACCGAGGGCCGCGCTCATCTCGTCCATGCGGTAGTTGAAGCCGAGGCGCACGTGGTTCATCCAGGTCCCGTTGTCGTCCCGACCCTGATTACCGAGGCTACGCAGGACGCGGCTCAACTCTGGATTGTCCGTGACGATAGCGCCGCCCTCACCGGTGGTCATCTGTTTGTTCGGATAGAAGGCAAAGACCGCCGCCGTCGCCTGTGCGCCGACTCGCCGCCCGTTGCGTTCGGCGCCGATCGCTTCGCAGGCATCCTGAAACACCAGCAAGCGGTGCCGGCGCGCGATGTCCAGCAGCGGCTCGATCGCCGCCGGCTGCCCGAAGACGTCGACGGGGATGAGCGCCTGCGTCCGACCGGTGATGCGAGCCGCCACCTGATCGGGGTCGATGTTGAGGGTCGTCGGGTCGATGTCGGCGAAGACCGGTGTTGCGCCCTGGTAGAGGACGCAGTTGGCGGAGGCGACGAAGCTGAAGGGCGTCGTGATCACCTCGTCGCCCGGACCGATATCGGCCGCCGCCAGACACATGTGGAGCCCGCTGGTGCCGCTGTTGACCGCCACGGCGTCCGCGACGCCGACGTATGCCGCGACCGCTTGTTCGAAGGCGCGGACCCGCGGTCCCATGCTCAACCAGGGGCCTTGCAGCACGCGCACGACGGCGGCGATGTCGTCTTCCGTGATCGAGGGCCGCGACAACGGCACACGGGTCGTCTCGGCGG
The DNA here is from genome assembly GCA_050695955.1 of Thermomicrobiales bacterium. GTDB lineage: Bacteria > Chloroflexota > Chloroflexia > Thermomicrobiales > UBA6265 > JBOGUF01. The sequence goes on from JBOGUE010000342.1 coordinate 1,262, forward strand.
CGGGGGCGCTGGGTGGTGCGATGGTCGCAATCATGAAACCTCCTGCAGGGTGATTGCCGACTGGCGGAGCCCATGTGTCCGGGCGGCGCCGTTCAAGGGAGGAGCGACCGGGAATGACATCGAATCGGCCGGGGCGACGCCCCCGTCAACGTCCGCAATCGTCGCAAAGAGGAGCCGGCGGGTCAGCGTGCGATCGCCGCCGCAGGCGACCGCGCGCAGGCGATGCACCGCGCCGATCATCGGCGCGTCCGCCCGCGAGCCGCGCCCAGATTCGACCAGGCGGTGGATGCGGGGATGGGAGGTGTGCCGCCGCACCTCGGTGGGGTGCGCCAACTCCTCCCGCAGCTTTTCGCCTGGGCGGAGTCCGGTGATGACGATCTCGATGTCTTTTCCAACCCGGAGACCGTGCAGCCGGATCATCCGCGTGGCGAGATCGAGGATCGACACCTCCTCGCCCATATCGAGCATGTAGATCGTGTTGCGATGGCCGAAGGCGCCGGCCTGGATGATCAAGTGGGCCGCCTCGGGAATCGTCATGAAGTACCGCTTCATCAGCGGATCGGTCACCGTCACCGGGCCGCCGCCGGCAATCTGCTTCTGGAAGAGGGGGATGACACTACCACGGCTGCCGAGAACGTTGCCGAAGCGGACGCTGCAGGCAGACATCCCCGTCGTCGCGGCCACGGCGTTGACCGCCAATTCGGCGACGCGCTTGGTTGCGCCCATGACACTCCGCGGATGGACCGCCTTATCGGTCGAGACCAGCACGAAGCGCGCGACCCCGGCCGCCGCGGCCGCACTGGCCAGCACGAAGGTGCCGACGGCGTTGATCATGACCGCCTCTTCGGGATGCGCTTCCATGAGCGGCACATGCTTGAGCGCCGCCGCGTGGAAGACGATCTCCGGTCGCCCCTCGGTCAGGACGGCGTCGATCCGCTGACGATTCGTCACCGAGGCGACCGCGGCCTGCAGATCAAGGCCGGGCATCGACGGCGCGATTTCTTGCTGGAGATCGAAGAGTCCGCTCTCATTGACGTCGAGGGCAATCAGGGAAGCGGGCGCGAGCTGAGCCACCTGCCGCGTCAACTCCTGGCCGATGGAGCCCGCGGCGCCGGTGATCAGGATGCGCCGGCCGGCGATGAACTGGCGGCAGCGTTCGACGTCCGGCGAGATCGTCGAGCGGCCGAGCACATCGGTGACGGAAGGGTTCCACAGGGTTGTCGTATTCGCTTCACCGCGTAAGAGCGCGCCCAGACTCGGCATCGTCAAAATGCGCGCCGTCGATCGCCGGGCGATCTCGCTGATCCGCGCAATGGCGACGTCCGTCGCCGAGGGAATGGCGATGATAACGACGTCGATCTGCTCGCGATCCACGATGGCCGGAATGTCGGCGGTGGAACCCAGCACCGGCAGGCCGTGGACACATGCCCCGAGCCGGCGCGGGTCGTCGTCGACGAAGGCGACCGGTCGGAACCCCCACGAGCGGTTCTGGGTCATTTCGTGGGCAAGCATGGTTCCGCCACCGCCCACGCCAACAATAAGCACGGTCTGCGCCGCCGCCCAGGCGTCGCCGCGGACCCGAGTCTCCACCAGGCCCTCACGCGATGTCGTGGGCGCTAAGCCGATGTCGGCGCCACGCATCTCGCGCCGACTCCGGCGCCATGCAGTTGGGTGCCGCGGGGGCTCCGCCCCGTCGACAGTCTCTTGTTGCGGGTCGCGCATGACACGATCTCCTACACCGCGTCTATGCGGCGCGGCGTGACGGTGCCAGATGCGCGTGGAAACTAGCGGGGAGCCGTCTCATGCAGTAGCATAGGACGACGGTCTCCCGCCTTCACCGAGGCGCATCGAGCCGGTCATGGCGGGTGAGGGATGCAGCGTTGGCACGTGACCTTCACCCGCCTTCGAATTGTGAGACCCCTTCGTACAAATAATCCGCTCGGTAACCGTGTCCTTTCTGGGCCAATCGGCACCAAACCGACGCGCGCGGCCGCAACGCAAAAAAACCGACCCCTCAGAGGCCGGTTTCACCACTCGCTCCCCACCGCCCAGGT
>JBOGUE010000343.1:0-5959 GCA_050695955.1 Thermomicrobiales bacterium
CTACGAAGGTCTCCGGAGCCGGAAATAGGCGTTAGGCGTTAGGGCTTAGGCATTAGGGACAACGTCGTCGTGCTCCTAACGCCTAACGCCTAAGCCCTAACGCCTCAAAAGGATGTGGGACGTGAAGCAGGCGGCGCGAACTGAATCGACGCGCATGGATGTGCGGGCGGATACGCGGGCGAATCGGCTCAAGCGGCGGCTACCGAACGTCCTCTATTACAGCTATGTCTACGTCTTGCTGATTGCCGGCGTCGCCTTCATCTTCGTGCCGTTCTGGTGGGCGGTGAGCAGTGCCTTCAAGCTGCCCCAGAACTTGTTCCTCGATCCGCCGCAGTGGATGCCGCAACCCTGGACGCTGCAGAACTTCCGGGACGCGCTCGATGCCGCGCCCTTCTGGACCTTTGCCAAAAACACCTTCATCATCTGCGCCTTCAGTGTGCTCGGCGAGGTGCTCAGTTGCAGCATGGCGGCCTTCGCCTTTGCCCGGCTCCGCTTTCCCGGCCGCGATCTCCTCTTCATCGTCCTGCTCTCGACCATGATGCTGCCGGGCGTCATTAAGTTGATTCCGACGTTCATCATCTTCCACAAGCTCGACTGGGTGAACACGTTCCTGCCCCTGATCGTGCCCCATTTCCTGGCAACGCCGATCTACGTCTTCCTCATGCGCCAATTCTTCGCCACGATCCCGATCGAGATGGACGACGCCGCGCGCGTCGACGGCGCCTCCTTCTATCACATCTATTGGCACATCATTTTGCCGCTCTCCCGCCCGGCCCTGGCGGTCGTGGCAATCTTCACCTTCATGAGCGAATACGAGAATTTCTTGGGGCCGCTGATCTACATCAACAGCACCGACAAGTTCACGCTGGCGCTCGGTTTGAACCTCTTCAAAGGGATGTTCACCGTCGACTTCGGGCCCCTGATGGCGGTCAGCTTCCTGATGATGCTGCCCCCCATCCTCCTCTTCGCCGTCGCCCAGCGCTACTTCATCCAGGGCATCGTCGTCACCGGCGTCAAGGGATAGCGGGCCATCTGTCCACCCGTGGGATAATGGCTCCGCTTTTGACGAAAGGAGTTGAGCGCATGCCGACCATCAACGAAACCAAGGCTTGGATCGCCGATCGGGCACGGAAGGACGACGCCCTCTATGAGCAGTATGGCCGCGCCCTTGAAGCGGAGCATGCCGGGGAGTTTGTTGCCATCAGCGACGATGGCCGGATAATCCTGGGATCCGACCCTGCCAGCGTCCTTGCCGAGGCGACCGAGCGGTACGATCCCGATCCCTTCACCTTCCGCAAGGTCGGCGCCGAATTCGTGCTCCACATGCGGTCTCCACGATTCGTTGGCCGTGAGGGAGATGAGCGTATGCCGACGCTTCGCGAGATCAAGGAGCAGATTGCCGAGCGGGCGCAGAAGGACGAAGAGTTATACGAACAATATGGCCGATCGCTCGAAGCTGAGCATGCCGGGAAATTCGTCGCTATTGGCGATGACGGGCAGGTCATCCTCGGCACTGACTACCTTGCCGTCAGCGATCAGGCGGTTGAGCGATATGGCGCAGGCAACTTCGCACTCCGAAAGATCGGGGCCGACGCCGAGTTCCATCTCGGGGCCATCAGCGCATGAGGGATCCTTCGCCGCTTCCTCCAGCGCCGTATCCAACTTTGCACGTCAACTTTTCCGTTCAGGGAATCACCGGCAGCGCGACCGCTATCATCGAAACCAGATTCGATGGTCACTTCGCCGTTCCGTCCGACCTTATCGCCGCGCTCCCGAAATGGGCCCAGCTCAGTCGCACGCGTACGGCACGTGGTAATGATGTCTTCGTCCCGATCTATCAAGGCGCCGTGGAACTGGTCGATCAGCCTGGATCGATCGTTGCTTCCATCATTGCCGTCGGCGATAAGTTCGTGCTTGGCCTCGCTACCCTCAACCATTTCCGAGTCATCTTCGATCACGGCCAACGGGTCATCGTCGAGCCGTAACGCGCCACGCCACTGGAGTCAGTGAGATGGACGGGCCTCGTCTCTTCACCTCGGCGGATGAGATGGCGGTCATCCGCCGGCGGCTACACGAGCACGACTGGTACGCGACCTGCTTCGCCAATTTGCGAACGCCAGTGGACGAGTTGCTGCGGCGGGGTATCCGGATTCCGCGAGAGAAGGGGTTCGTCTTCTATGAAACCTGCCCTACAGACAATGCCCGGCTCCGCCAGGACCCATTCAATCCCGCGGATCACATTTGCCCAACCTGTGGCGTGAACTATACCGATGAGGCGAATTACCGGGCCTGGGTGACTTTCTACCAGCTCTATGTGGCGCAACGCGCGCTCGACATGGGCATCGTCTACCAGGTGACGCGGGACGACGCCTACGCCACCGCCATCCGCTACGTGCTGACCGACTATGCGCGCCACTACGAGGAGTACCCGCTGGTCGACTGCGTGCTCGGTCCGACCCGCCTCTTCCAGAGCACCTATATCGAGTCACTCTGGTTGGCGGCGCTGGCGGGCGCGGCGGATATGGTGCGGGAGACGATCCCTGCCGCCGAGTGGAGATTGATCCGCGACGGACTGTTTCTCCCGGCAGCCGCCGTGATCATGGATTACGACGAAGGGCGGGACAATCGGCAGGCGATGAACAACGCGGCGATCGGCCTTGTCGGCATGCTCTGCGAGGACGATCGCTTGCTGCACTACGCCCTCCATGGGCCGCACGGCTGGTTTCACCACTTGGAGCATTCGGTCCTGGCGGACGGCCTCTGGTATGAGGGGAACAACTACCACTTCGCCACCCTGCCGGCGATGGCGAACCTGGCGGAGGCCGTCTCACGCAACGGCGAGGACCTGTACCGCGTTGAGGTCGGAGGCCGCCGCTTCCAAATGATGTTCGACGCCCCGCTCACGCCGCTCTACCCCGACCTGGCCTTTCCGGCGCGCAAGGACTCCCAGTTCGGCATCTCGCTCGCCACAACCTGGCACGTTGGGATGTACGAGTTGGGCTACCGCCGCTATGGCGACCCGGTCTATGCCAGGCTGCTGCGTGAGCTGTATGCGCGGGCGCACGCGGAAAGTCAGCCGTTGCGGTGGGCGTCCGGCCTGATCGACGTGGCCGACCCTTGTCCGGCCGACCGTGAACGGCTCGATTGGCGCGGGTTCCTGCATGCGGCGCCGGTCCTCGATGCCGAGCCAGGAATGCCCGTGACGACCAGCGTCAACATGGCGGGGACCGGTCTGGGCATCCTGCGTCAGGACGAGGGACGCACCTACGCGGCGATCGACTACGGCCACTACGGCGGCGGTCATGGCCACCCCGACCGGCTCCAGCTCTTGTTCTACGCCCGCGGCAAACGCTGGCTCGTCGACTGGGGCACTGGCGCCTACTTCTTCGATCACCTGCGCTGGTATCGCTCTTCCATCGCGCACAACACGGTGGTGGTGAACGGGCAAACCCAACGCGCGGTGGATGGGACGTGCCGTCTCTTCGCCGTCACGCCGTCGGTCCAGGCGATCCGTGGCGAGGTGGACGGCGTCTACCCCGGCGTGCGGTTCCGGCGGACGGCCGTGCTGCTGTCGCCCGATCTCCTGCTCGACCTCTTCGTCGTGGAGGCTGACCGCGAGCGTCAGTTGGACTGGGCGCTCCATTCCTTTGGCGACGTTTCGCTGACCGGCACGGACACGGCGCCGGCGCCGGCCGAGATGCACGGTGAGCACTACGAATGGCTGCACGACGTGCGGCTCGCCTCGTCGTCCGGCGACTGGTCGGCGCTGTTCCGCCACGAAGGCGACGCCCTGGCGGTTCATGTGCTGGGCGCTCCCAGCACCAGCATCTACACGGCGTCCGCGTTCGGGCCGCCACCCCAAATCCCGACCCGCTCCCCGGTTGTGATCGCTCGCCGGACGGCGGCTCGGACCACCTTCGCCGCGCTCTTCGAGCATCGCGCCGGCGAACGCGCGGTCACGCGGGCATTCCGTGCGACCGACGACGGCGCGTACGAGGTCACCCTGCACGATGGGAGCCAGTATCTGTGCCGCCGCGACGACGAGACGGCGGCCGTCTCCGTCGCTCACATCGGTCCCGACAGCGCCCTCGTTGAGGAGAACGTGTTCGCCGTCGACGACGCGCCAGCCGGCGTGGCGGCGGGCGACGGCGTGTCAAACGTCGCGCGGGAGATCAGCCCGCGGATCGCGATCGCCGGCCGCGAGGAATCGATGACAGACGCGGCGCAGATTTGCCGTGGGGAGCGGCACTGGCGCGGCGTCGACGATCTGAGCGCCCGCTTCCGCGTTGATCGGGAAGGGGAGACGCTCAGACTCCAGGTCGCGGTGACAGACGACGTGCTGGCGTGCAGCGGTCCGGTGGAGCAGCACTTCGACTACGATAGCGTCCAAGTCTACTTCGATCCTCACCCCGACCGAGACGGCGCGGACTCCTCGCTGGCCGGTGTCTACGGGCTTGTCCTGGCGCCGGCATCGCCCGACGGTGAGCCGGCGCGGGTCTTCCCCATCGGTCCGGTGGCGTCAACGCTGGTCTCGCCGGAGATGACGCTGCCGTCGTTGGACGGGGTCGTCTTGCGATCGTCCCGGCGGCCGGACGGATACGACTTGGACCATGTCCTGCCGTTGGCCCGGATCGGGTGCGATCCGGGGCCCGGCGACGCACTCGGCTTCGACCTCATCCTCAATGACAATGACGGCACGTTCCGGCGAGCGCAACAGATGATCTGGACCGGCGCGGAGGATTCCCGGATTTGGCTGAAGCAGGATTATCATCCGCCGCAACGCTTCGGTCTGCTGGTCTTCTAATTCGCGGATGAGGCATTGCCGTGGATACGGCACACCGGATTCGGGCCGGGCTAGAGGGCGCGTCCGCTCTTGCCGGTCTGGTCGGCACCGTGATCGTGGTCAGTCTGCTCTGGATGACGCTGGCCGTGTTGGTGCTGCCGCTGCCGGCCGCGACCGCGGCGCTCTTTGCCAGCGTTGGCCGCGCGGTGGAGGGCAGGGCGGGGAATCCGTTCGCCGACTTCCTGGGCGGGCTGCGCACCCACTGGCGGCAGGCATCTGGCGTGGGCGCGCCGGCCTTGGTTCTGGGCGTGGTGATCGGCGTCGACGCGCTCTCCTTTCTGAGCCAGCCGTCCGCCGTGGCGCGAGGATTCGGGTGGCTGTTTGCCTCGCTCTTCTTCCTCTGGTGTGCCCTGCTGCTCCTCTTCTGGCCGGCCCTGGTCTGCCGCGACTTGAGTTGGCGACGCCTGGTCAAAGAGAGTTTCTGGCTGACGATGGGCACGCTGCCCTGGCGCCTGGCGACGGCCGCTGCGGCCGCCCTGGTCATTCTGCTGGCCGTGCTCTACCCTGTCCTCATCCCCTTCGTCCCGGGCGTCGTTGCGTTAATCGGGTCGTGGTCCGCGCTCCGGACCTTTCGCCGGTACGGGTTGGCGGTGGAGTTGCATTCCTGAGGTCGCCACCGCCCGCTTTAGATGAAGATCGTCAGTTGCCCGCGCATACCGGCGTCCTCCGGCAAGTCGCTGATGAAGGGATACCTGCCGATGGGGAGGTCGTCGAGCTGAATCGTGGTCGATTCGCCGGGCGCCAGCTCGACGTCGACGTCGAGTCGTTCGCTGCAGAAGGCGTGCGGGCGGGCGCCGGTGTTGGTCAACGTCACGGTCAGGTCGTGCCCGACCGCGGAGAGGACGCGGTCGGGCACAAACCCCTCGTCGGTGAGCCGGATCGTGACCGGGCCGGTGGTGTAGACCGGGTTACCGATGCGCGGTGTGGGCGATGCGGCCGGGGTGGCGGCGACCGGCGTTGCGTCATGTATCTCATCGCAGCGCACCGGACCGGCGGTCGGGCTGGCCGCCGGCGTCCCTGGCGTCCCCTGGCGGGCGATCGCCGGGATGGTCATTAGGAGCACGCAGAACACGGCCACACCGAACACCAGACCGCGAGTCATCATGACGTATGTTC
>JBOGUE010000344.1:0-4418 GCA_050695955.1 Thermomicrobiales bacterium
CCTCCTCCCCTACGTCACCCTCACCGTCGCCCTCTCCCTCGTCTGGAAATGGCTCTATCTGGAGGACGTGGGGCTGATCAACACCGCGCTGGGCAAGATCGGGATCGACGGACCGGATTGGATCACCAGTGAAACCTGGGCGATGCCGGCGCTGATCATCATGACCGTCTGGAAGACCTTCGGCTACAACATGGTCCTCTTCATGGCCGGTCTGCAGAGCGTGCCGGAGCACCTCTACGACGCGGCGAAAGTGGATGGGGCGAACGCCTGGCAGCGCTTCCGCGGCGTGACGTTGCCGATGCTCTCGCCGACGACCTTCTTCGTCGTCGTGATCTCGATCATCGGCTCGTTCCAGGTCTTCGACCAGGCGCTGGTGATGACCGCCGGCGGTCCCGGCACCGCGACGACCCCGCTGGTGCTCTATATCTATCAGGTCGGATTCCAGTCCTTCCACATGGGGTACGCGGCGGCGCTCGCCTGGGTCCTCTTCGCCGTCGTCTTCGTCTTCACCCTGATCCAGTTCTGGTATCAGCGGAAGTGGGTCGCGTATGAGTAGCCGCGGTCGCAAGCTTAACCTCGTGCGGCGCGCCGAGACCGCAACCACGACCGCGACGCGCGCCCGGCCGGCGCTCGTCACCGACACGTCGACGAAACCGCGTTTGGCCGAGCATTGGCCGTTGATCGCCTACGCGCTCCTCTGCGCGTTGGCCTTCCTGACCTTGGTGCCGATCATCTGGATGGTACTTTCGGCCTTCAAGTCGGGCGGCGAGGTTTTGGCTCAACCGCCAACCTGGTTTCCACGGGATTGGCGCCCCGAGAACTTTCAGGCGGCCTGGAACTTCGCGCCCTTCGGCCGGTACCTGGCCAACACGATGGTCATCGCCCTGGCGGTGATGGTGATCGAGACGCTGACCTCAGCCCTGGCGGCCTATGCCTTCGCCCGGCTGCGCTTCCGCGGGCGGGATGCGCTCTTCCTTCTCTACCTCGCCACGCTGATGATCCCGCGCCAGGTGACGATCATCCCGCAGTTCATCATCATGCGGGAACTCCAATGGGTCGATACCTACCAGGGGCTGATCATCCCGCAGGCGTTCAGCGCCTTTGGCACCTTCCTGCTGCGCCAGTACTTCCTCAGCATCCCGCACGAATTGGAGGACGCGGCCCGGATCGACGGCGCCTCGCGCTGGGAGTGCTTCTGGCGCATCATCCTCCCCCTCTCCGGCCCGGCCCTGGCGACCCTGGCGGTCTTCATCTTCCTCTTCCAGTGGAACAACCTGCTGTGGCCGCTGATTATGTCGAACTCGGATTCGACCCGCCCCATCGCCGTCGGCATCCGCCGCTTCCAGGGGCAGTACAGTACCGACTGGAACTTACTTATGGCCGCCGCAACGCTGGCGACGCTGCCCGTGGTCGCCGTCTATATCTTTGCCCAGCGGTGGTTCGTGCGCGGGATCACACTGTCGGGGTTTGGGGGGCGGTGACGGAAAGCCCTCACCCCGGCGACAGCCCTCACCCCGGCGCTTCGCGCCACCCCTCTCCCTCTAAACGAAGGGAGAGGGGTACGATAATGCGGCGCGGCTCCCCTCGCGCGCACGGGAGAGGGGCTGGGGGTGAGGGCTGTTTCGGGGAGTAAGGAACGTGACCAACAATCAACCACGAACCTACGACGCCGTCGTCATCGGCGCCGGTCAGGGCGGCGGGCCGCTGGCGAGCGCGCTGGCGCGGTCCGGGCGGCGGACGGCGATTATTGAACGGGAGCACGTCGGGGGCACCTGCATCAATGAGGGATGCACGCCCACCAAGACGATGGTCGCCAGCGGTCGCGTCGCCTACCTGGCGCGGCGTGGGGCCGACTTTGGGGTGCAGACCGGCGAGATTGAGGTCGATCTGGCCCGCGTCCGGCAGCGCAAGCGCGACATCGTCGAGAGTTTTCGCTCCGGCAGCGAGCGGCGGCTGCGCGAGACGGACGGCCTCGATCTGCTGATGGGCGAAGCGCGCTTCACCGGCCCGCACGCGCTCGAGGTCCATACCGACGATGGCGAAACGATCGGCATCGCGTCGGAGCTGATCGTCGTCAACACCGGCGCCCGTCCCGCCCTCCCCCGCGTCGAAGGGATCGAGACGGTGCCGGTCCTCGACTCGACCACGATCATGGAATTGGACACCGTCCCCCAGCGCCTGATCGTCCTCGGCGGCGGCTACATCGGGCTCGAGTTCGGGCAGATGTTCCGCCGCTTCGGCAGCGAGGTCTCGGTCGTCCAGCGCGGGCCGCACCTGTTGGGGCGGGAGGATGAAGACGTCGCGGAGGCGGTCGCCAGCGTCTTGCGGGAGGACGGCATCGCGATCCACCTCAACGCCGAGGCGACGTCGGCGCGCGGAACGGACGGCCGGGTCGCGGTCACGATCCGTACGCCGGAGGGCGAACACGTCGTCGACGGCTCCCACCTCCTCGCCGCCGCGGGCCGGACGCCGAACACCGACGCCCTCAACCCCGCCGCGGCCGGCATCGCAACCGACAAACGCGGCTACATCCCGGTCAACGACCGGCTCGAAACGAACGTGCCGGGCATCTACGCCCTGGGCGACGTCAACGGCGGCCCGGCCTTCACCCACATCTCCTACGACGACTTCCGCATCCTGCGTGCGAACCTGATCGAGGGCGGCAACGCGACGACGAATGGACGGCTGGTGCCCTACGTCGTCTACATCGATCCTCAACTCGGCCGGGTCGGCCTCAGCGAGCGAGAGGCGAAGGAGCACGGACGCGCGATCAAGGTCGCCACGATGCCGATGAGCTCCGTCGCCCGCGCCCTGGAGACCGACGAGCCGCGAGGGATGATGAAGGCAATCGTCGATGGCGAGACGGACGAGATCCTGGGCTGCGCCATCCTCGGCATCGAAGGCGGCGAGTTGATGTCGATGCTGCAACTGGCAATGATGGGCGGCGTCACCGCATCCACTTTGCGCGACGCCGTCTTCGCCCACCCGACGCTCGCCGAATCGTTCAACAACCTGTTCGGGACGCTCGACGCATGAGTGCTGCCCCGTCGTCATGCTGAGGGATCGAAGCATCCCCGCGCGAAGCGCTTCGGCCCCCCGACCCCCAATCCTGGGAGAGCACGGCGGGGCAGCTTCGCCGGGGGATGCTTCGCGCGGGGATACCCTTCGGTTCCTCAGGGCGTGCTTCGGCCGCGGCCTCAGCATGACGGGGAGGTGCAAGCACGCCCTAACGGCTGGTGGTTCGTCCTTCTGCCAGCGCCGCGTGCGCGGCCGCCAATCGCGCCACCGGTACGCGGAAGGGTGAACAACTGACGTAGTCGAGTCCTACCTCGTGGCAGAAGGCGATCGAGGACGGTTCGCCGCCGTGTTCGCCGCAGACGCAGGTCATCAGCTCCGGTCGGGCGCGACGTCCCTGCTCGACGGCCAGCGCGATCAGGCGACCGACTCCAGAGCGGTCGAGCACCTGAAATGGATCGGCCGGGAAGATGCCCTGCTCCAGGTAGTGCGGCAGGAACCGGCCCGAGTCATCACGGCTCATGCCGAAGGTCGTCTGGGTCAGGTCGTTGGTGCCGAAACTGAAAAAGGAGGCGTGCGGCGCCAGCTCCCCAGCCAGCAGCGCCGCCCGCGGCAACTCGATCATCGTGCCAATCACGTAATGCACCTCGCGTCCTGCCCGCGCGAAGAGCTGGTCCGCGACCTCAGTCACTATCTCCCGCTCGCGCCGCAGCTCCTCGGGGTCGACGACCAGCGGGATCATGATTTCCGGCTCGACCTGGATTCCTTCGGCGGCGCACGCGAGCGCGGCGCGGAAGATTGCCCGCGTCTGCATCCGCGTCACGCTGGGGAAGGTTAGGCCCAACCGGCAGCCGCGGTGACCGAGCATCGGGTTGGCCTCGCGCAAGGCGGCGATCCGCAACTCGACCGCGTTCGCGTCGCGCCCAAGCCGGCGGGCGAGCCGCGCGATCTCCGCCGAGCTATGCGGCAGAAACTCGTGCAGCGGCGGATCGAGGGTGCGGATGACGACCGGCAGGCCGTCCATCGCCCGGAAGAGGCCGGTGAAGTCGGCCGTTTGGAACTCCTCCAACCGGGCCAGCGCGGCGTCCCGCTCGTCGTCCGTTTCGGCCAGAATCATCTGGCGTACGGTGTCGATCCGGTCGCCGCCGAAGAACATGTGCTCGGTGCGGCAAAGGCCGATGCCCTCGGCGCCGAGTTGGCGGGCGCGGGCGGCATCGACGGGGGTGTCGGCATTGGCGCGGATGCCGAGCCGGCGCAGATCGTCCGCCCAGCGCAGCAGCGTTTCGACGCCGCCGCCCAGATCGGGCTGGACGGTCTCGACCCGGCCGCGGAAGACGCGGCCGGACGCGCCGTCGATCGATATCTCGTCGTCTGCCTGGACGGTAACTTCGCCCGCCCGGAAG
>JBOGUE010000345.1:0-3739 GCA_050695955.1 Thermomicrobiales bacterium
TATGACGAGGGATCGCGGTCGTGCGGCAGGGTCACCGACCGGCAGCGAGCGGCAGCCAAACCGTGAAGATCGCGCCGCGGCCGGGTTCACTCGCGACGTCGACCGTGCCGCCGTGGGCCTGGACGAGGGAGGCGACGATGGCGAGACCAAGGCCGGTGCCGCCGGTCCGGCGCACACGCGACGGGTCGGCCCGCCAAAACCGCTCGAAGACGCGCTCCTGATCTTCGGGCGCGATACCGGGCCCTTCGTCGGCGACGACGAGGGCGAAGCGGTCCGCCTCACGCCGGGCGGTGACGTGGACTGGCGTGGCGCCTGGTGTGTGCGTACGGACATTGGAAAGCAGGTTGTCGACGATCTGCCGCAGCCGGATCCGGTCACCGAGCACGACCGCCTCGCCATCGAGGCGCTCGGTCAGCGGGCGGTCGGGCTCGACGGCTCTGAAGTCGGCGATCGCCTCACGCACGACATCCATGATCTCGACCGGCTCCCGCTCCAGTCCGCGTTGCCGATCAAGCCGGGCAAGCAAGAGCAGGTCGTCGACCAGGCGCGCCATGCGCGCGCCCTCGGCCTCGATCCGGCCCATCGCATTGTCGATGGCCGTGGTATCGCGGATGGCCCCTTGGCGGTAGAGCTCGGCGTAGCCGCGGACCGAGGTCAACGGCGTGCGTAGCTCATGGGCGGCGTCGGCGACGAAGCGGCGCAAGCGCTGCTCGTTGGCGGCGCGCTCCTGGACCGATTGCTCGATCTGGCTGAGCATCTCGTTGAGCGCCCCACCGAGGCGACCTAACTCGGTGTGGGAATTGGCCTCAGGTACGCGCCGGCTGAGATCACCGGCGGCAATGGCGGCAGCCGTGTCGACCATCTGATCAACTGGGCGCAGGCCGCGCCGGATCAGCCACCAACTCGCCAACGTGGCGGCCGCCAGGATGAGGGCGCCGCCAAGGAGGAGGGTTTGGACGAGGCGGTCCACCGCCTCCTCGACCGACTCCAAGGTCGAAGCGGCCACGACGTACGTGCCGTTGTTGCCGCGGAGCATGATGGCCCGGTACTCGAGGGAATCGTCTTCGGACGGTACGGTCACAATTTCGCCGACCATGGCGTCGGCCTCGGGGCTGGGGATCGGCGGCAAGCGCGGCTCCGGCTTTGGATTGTCCTTGAAGCCGCACGGCTCGTCGATGAAATTGACGCCCTCTTCTGTGTAAGCAAAGAGGGCAACCTGTCGCTGGGCGTAGCTGGCATCGTCCTCGGCCGTCCCATCTTCGGAGTCGCCATTGTAAGGAGGGCGGTAGTCGTGCGACTTCGGCTTCTCTCCTTTGGCGCGCACGGCCGTCGTGTAGATGTTGTCGTCGACCTGATCGACGAGGCTGGCACGTGTGCTGCGAACGAGGACGACGCCAAGCAGGACCAAGGTGACAACCAGCACCAGGGCCACCGCAACAGCCAGCCGCGTTCGAATGCTCACGTCCGTTCCTCAACGGATCCCGTACGACGCGGCCTAGGGCCGCCGCGAGTCGACCTCTGGCGTGCGCAGGGAATACCCGAACCCGCGCACGGTGCGAATAAGCTGGGCGTTGCGATCGTCGAGCTTGCGCCGCAGATAGCTGACGTAGGTCTCGACCGTCGACGGATCGCCGACGAAGTCGTAGCTCCAGACATGGTCGAGGATCTGGGTCTTCGAGACGACACGATCCCGATTGAGCATGAGATAGCGTAACAGGCGGAACTCGGTCGGCGATAGCGTGACTTCGACGTGATTGCGCCAGACCTGGAAGGAATCCTGGTCGAGCACGACGTCGCCGCAGGAGAGCCGGGAAGTCTCGTGCTCATGAACGCGGGCGCGGCGCAAGACCGCGTCGATGCGCAGCATCAATTCTTCCAAACTGAACGGCTTGGTCAGATAGTCGTCGCCGCCGCGGGTAAAGCCGGTGCGGAGGTCGGCCGCATCATCGCGGGCGGTGAGGAAGACGACGGGCACGAGATCGCCGCCAGCGCGCAGCCGGCGGCAGACCTCGAAGCCGTCGAGAACGGGCAGGTTGACGTCGAGCACGACGAGGTCGGGGAGCGCCGAGCTCGCCATGCTCAGCGCCTCCCGACCGGTCGCGGCCGTATCGACGTGGTAGCCGGTAAAGCGTAAAGCGGTGGCGACGAGGTCCCGAATCGGTTCCTCGTCCTCCACCACCAAGATCGACCCCGTCCGGGGAGTCTGACCGTTTCTGGCGTCCATCGGCTTCTGCTCGGTCACGACACGTATGGTCCGCCACACTCCATGCGATGCGTTGCGCCGTCGCTCAAGGATACTCGCCCGCCGGCGCGCCGGGCCGGTCGTCGTAGGGCAGGGACCGCATCGATTGCCGCGGCCGAGGCTCGCGGGCTCACGGGATCTCCGACGCCTGGTGACGAGTCGGACAGCCAATGAACCCGTAAGCCCGCGGCGGAGGGGGAGCAACGCTCGACACGAATCCCTCCCCTACGACGACCGGCCCCGCGCGCCAGTCACGCCTATTCCGCTGGAGTGGCCGTGATCGTGAGGTCCAGTTGGACGGTCTCATCGACGCCCAGAACCATCGCGACCCGCGGCTTCTCGATCTCGAAGTCCGGCATCTCGACCGAGGTGGTCGCCGCACCGGTAATGTCGCCGTCCTCAAGCGTCGCGGTCGTCTCCCACGTCACCTCCTTCGTCACGCCGTGGACTGTCAGATCGCCGACCAAGCTGAACTCGACGGTCTCGCCGTCTTCCAGCGGGCCGGTCCAGTCCTCGACCCCCGTCACGACGAAGGTCGCCAGCGGGTAGGTGTCCGATTCAAGCGAGTCGCGACGCAGGTAGTTGTCGCGGCGCGTCTCGTCACTGGTCAGGGTGCGCAGATCGATGTCGAGGCGCGATCCAGCAAGCGGATCGCCGTCCGGGCCGATCACGATCTCGCCGATGATAGCGTTGGTCGTGCCGACGGCCTCGGTGTCGCCCACGCCGGCGAGTTCCTCCTCAACGGTATAGCCCGCGCTCGATTCGTCGCTCACAATCGTGAAGAGCGTTGAACCGTCGGGAGGCTCTGCCAGGACCGCTTTGCCAATCTCACCGGAGGGCGTCGCATTGGTTTGGTCCTGCGCGACAGCGTTGTGCGACGGCGATCCGGCAAGCAGCAGGGCGACGGCGCAGGGGACGGACAGGGCAGCCAAGGGCCAAGCCAACCACGCCCTCGGTCGCTCGGTTCGTCGGAACATGAAAATCCTCCTCATTTCGTCACGGCCCGTCCCCTCCTGAGGGCCGTCTGGCGCCACCGGTCCCATGCCGGCGCTGATTCAAGAGTACTGCTGCATTCTCAAGATCCCCTGCGCGCATCCTGGGAAGTTGCTGGGAATCTGGAAGCACCGAATCGGAGGCTAATCGTCTGGATCGACCGTGGCGGTGGCGTCGGCGCCGGCCGGTCCGGCGAGGTTCGCGAAGGGTGTCACCGGAATCGGCGTCGGGTCGGCCTGCCACGGAAGCGCACCGGCCTGATTCGCGATGTAGAACGCCACGATTCCGAAGATAAGAACGGGAACGACGATGGCAGCGACGAGGAGGCGAAGATGCCGGCCGATGCGCTTGCGGTTCATGCGTGAAAGTCTCCTATGAACACCCCGTCATGCCGATCGCAGAAAGGCATCTCGCCCTCGTTACCAACACGGGACGATTCCACGCTAACGCTCGGAATGACGATGCCGCGTGAACGCGGAGCTATGCCGATGGCGTCGCCGCGGG
>JBOGUE010000346.1:0-6537 GCA_050695955.1 Thermomicrobiales bacterium
CTACGAAGGGGAGTCATCGACTCGCCCCTACCGCACCCGCCCTTTGTAGGAGCAAGTCACCGCGGCGTTTCAACCCTGGGTGTCCGGCGCGCCGATGCTCTTTGGTCGGAATGACTCGCCCGGTTCCGAGCATCGACCTGCTCGATCCCAATCAGACCGCAATCACCGTCGCCTGTGGCACGTCGCTCATAGTCGCGGCGGTTACCAACGCCTCTGCCGCCAGTGCGGCCTGTGCCGCCTCGACCGCGCCCGCGTTGATTCGCACCAGATCGCTTCGGCCGGGACGAATGTAGAAGGGCTCCCCTGGCGCCACAATGACCCCAAGCGCTGCCGCGCGCTCCACCACCGCGAACGACTCAACCCCGGGCGGCAGGTGGACCCAAACGTTAACGCCGTCGTCGCCGACCACGACGCCGCCCCCACGCATCGCCAATCCCGCGTCGACCACTCGCGCCACCGCTTCCCGCCGGCTCGCGTAGGCGTCGCGGGCGAAGGCCAGCAGCTCGTCCGTCTCGTCGTCGTCAAGCAGTTTCGCCAATACCCGCTGGAGTAGGCGCGAGGTCCAGCCGTCGGTGAAGCTGCGCGCCTCCGCCAGAAGGGAGCGCAATCGCGGTCGCGCCACCGCGACCGCGATGCGCAGGTCGGGCGCGATCGACTTCGAGAACGAGCGGATGTAGACGACCCGGTCCCGCAGTCGCTCGTCGTCGAGCAATGAGCTCGGTCGCGTGGTGGTGATGCCGGCAAACTGGTCGTCTTCGATCACGTAGACGTCCCGGTGTTCGGCCAGGACGTCCGCCAGCGCCACCCGCCGCCCGACCGTCCACGACGCCCCCGTCGGGTTGTGCGCCCGCGGGGTGAAGAGAACGATTTTGGCGCCTGTTTCGAGCGCTGCCTCCACCGAGGCCGGGTTCGCCCCGTGCTCGTCAACGTCAACGCCGACCAGCCGGCAGCCCGCCCGCTCATAGGCGTCGAAAATCGTCGGGTAGCCGGGCTCTTCAACGGCGACGATCGGATGCTTCGCAGTCGCCGGACCAGCCAGCTCAGCCATCACCTCCAACGACAGCATCATGACTTGCTGGGCCGACGACCCGACGATCAGGTCGGAGCTTTCCGCGACGACCTCATCGGCCGCCAAACGGGGCAGCACCGCCGCGGTGAGCGCCGGGATCGGCTCCGGGCCGGTGTACTGCAAGTCCCGCTGCTCCACGCCCGCTATAGCAGACGCCCAAGCACGTTGCAGCGGCGCCAGCGGTAGCAGCGCCGGGTCTGGCCGTCCGCTACTGCAATCGGCGGCGCCGGGATAGGCGGACCGCAGGTACGCCGCGGACGCCGTCAGCGCCCGCTTGCGCCAAGGCGCCGCTAGCCGTCCCCGCCGGCCGAGGGTGGAAGCCTGGGTTGGTACACGCACCACCTGCATCTCGCGGGCGCTGCTGCCATTCGTCGCCGGCCCCGCGACAAACGTTCCCCGCCCGACCGCGCTCTCGATCAGCCCGCGCCGCCGCAGCAGTTTATACGCCGCCCCGACCGTCGTCGCGCTCACTCCTAGGTCGTCCGAGAGCTGGCGCACCGTCGGCAGCCGCTCCCCAGCCTTCAACTGACCACCAGCGATCGCCCGCTCCAGCGTCGCCGCAATCGTCTCGTAGCGTTTTCCCAGGCTTGTCGCTTCAGAGAAACGCTGTTGCACAAGTGTCCAGGGCATCATTGCCGCCTCAAGCATCGATCAATCACACCGCGCAGTTTTGGCCACGGATTGTCGTTCATTCTAGCGGATGCCCCCATCAGAGCCGGAGAATGCCTCAATCTGCTCCAGCAACCTCAATCTTGCCTCGCACCCCCCGGTAATTCCGACACCGCCCCCGTCATTCCGATCGCCTCCCCCGTCATTCCAATCGCAGAGAGGAATCTCGCCCTCATGAGAAGAGCGGGACGATTCCTCGCCGTGGCTCGGAATGACGGAGGAACGCACGACCTCAGTCGCCAGCCGGGCCGATTACGCCGACTGCTCCTCAGCGATAAGGGCGTCCACTTCCGCGGCCACCGCGTCCGCTGCCTCTTGGACCGACTTCTCATTCAGCCGCACTAGGTCGATTTCTCGGGTATAGGCGTTCACCGCCTCCGCTTGGCCGCGGATGACGTGATGGGCACGGGCCACCGCGAGGGAACCAACCCAGACCTGGCCGTCTCGTTCAAAGATCGCGTCCGCATTCTGCTCGGCGACTTCCGTGCGGGCGGGAACGCCACCGATTCGGTTATCAGCCAGAATCTGTTCCGCCTCCGCGCTCATGAAGAACTTGAGCACTTCCCAGGCAGCATCCTTGTTTTGGCTCGCGCTCTGGATGCCGTAGTAGTCGATGAACGAGACCGTTGCCGGGTCGCCCGTGCCCTTGGCGTAAGGCATCACTCCCCAATCGACCCCCGAGTCCTGCATCGACGGGATGAGCCAGGGCCCGCCCTCCATGATCGCCACCCGGCCGGTGTTGAAGAGTTCGGAGGCCGGGATCGTCTGCGTATCGGTCGGCGTCGGCGCCACCTTATCCTCGTGGATCAGGTCGCGCTGGAACTGCAACGCCTCGACGGCGGCTGGTTCGTTGATCACACACTTCGTGCGCTCGGCGTTGACGATATCGCCGCCGTTCGACCAGAGGTAGGGCGCCGTCAGGTCCATCGACATCGACACGCTCATCCCGAATTGCTTGCGCGGTCCCTCGCCACTGGTCATCTCCAGCGCTGCCAAACGCAGTTCGTCAAAGGTCCACGGATTAGCCCAGTCAGTCGGCGCGGTGATCCCGGCCTGCTGGAACAGGTCCTTGTTGTAAAAGCAGGCGGTTGTGTAGATGCCGGGTGGCATCCCCCACAGTTTGCCGTCGAGCGTCAACGCCTCGAACGGCGATGGGAAGAACGGCTCCAGCGAGAAGCTATCCCGCGTGACGTAGGGGTTGAGATCCTCCAATTCGCCGCTGGCACTCCAAGTGGCAATGCCAGTCGCCATGTGTCGCACCAGATCCGGCGAGTCGCCGGCCTCGATGTAGCCGCGCAGCTTGCGATACATCTCGTCCCAGGAGCCGAACATCAACTCGAACTCAACCGTCACGCCGGTGTTCTGGGCGTTGAAGGCGTCGACCAGCCCTCGCCAGGCTGGTTCCTCCGACGCTCCTGCAACCATAAAGAACTTGACCGTGCCGGATGGTTGTGCAGTCGCTCTGCTCGGCAGGCCCGCGCCGGCAAGCAATCCGCCGCCGGCAATGCCGGCCATGTGCGCGAATTGCCGGCGTGAGAAGCTGCTGGCTATCTTGGTCGAGTCGTTTCGATGGCTGCTCATGACCTCACTCCTTCATCGCGAATGCCAATAGGCTGTGAGCGCCTGGGTGTTCGTCAGTTACGTGGTTCGCCCGCGAGCATGCTCCTCCTTTCTCGCCGCGATTCGGAATGACGGGGCTGTGGGCTACTGCCTACCCCTTCATGCCGCTCAGCGTGATCCCTTCGATGAAATACCGCTGGGCCAAGGCGTAGACGACGACCACCGGCACCAGAGCGATGCTGGCCGCCGCCATCAGCGGTCCCCAATCCACGGTTCCGTAGACCCCCTTGAAGGCAGCGAGCATGACCGGCACGGTCATTTTTTCTGGCGAGTTGAGAAAGATGAGCGGCGCCAGGAAATCGTTGTAGCTCGCCATAAAGGTGAAGATGGCGAGTGCGCTCAAGGCTGGCTTCACCAGCGGCAGGATGATCTGGCGATAGATCTGGAAGGGGTTCGCCCCATCCACCCGCGCCGCGTCCTCGATGTCACGCGGGATCGTTCGAATGAACTGTCGCATCAGGAAAATGCCGAACGGGTTGGTCAATATCGCCGGTACGATCAGCGGGTAATGCGTATCGAGCCAACCGATCCGCTGGTACATGATGAAGGTCGGCATCAGCGTGATCTGCAACGGGATCATCATTGAGCCGAGGATGGCCGCGAAGAGGAAGTTGCGTCCCCGGAACCGCAGCCGGGCGATGGCATACCCCGCCAGCGAGCAGGTAAAGAGGCTGCCGGCAGTCACCAGTATCGCGATGTAGAGGCTATTGAAATACGCGCGCCCGACCGGCAGCTCGGCAAGCGCGGCGGTGTAGTTGCTGAATACAACCGGGTCCGGCAGCAGCTTCGGCGGGTAGAGGAAGATCGAGCGCGAGTCCTTCAGTGACGTCGTCAACATCCAGAGCAGGGGCAGCAACATCGAGATTGCGCCGGGCAGGAGGAGCAGGTGAATCCCGAGTCGTCCCAGCATGCCGCGCCGCGGGCGCCATGAAGATGTTGATCTGGCTGCCAGGCGCACCGTATTCTGGCCCGGCGCCACGACCTCCTGTCTACTCATAGTGCACCCACCGTGAGAATCGGAACTGGACTGCCGACAGTACCGCCACGATCAGGAAGAGAACCCAGGCGATCGCCGCCGCTTCACCCAACCGGAAGAAGCGGAACCCGACATCGAAGAGATACTTGACGAGAACGTTGGTGGAATCAGCCGGTCCACCCGCGGTCAGTAGGTAGACGATGTTGAAGACCTGGAACGAGCCGATGGTCGCCACGACCAACACGAAGAAGATTGTCGGCGACAGCATTGGCAGTGTGATATCCCAGTAGCGCTGCCAGCCGTTAGCGCCATCGATTTTGGCCGCCTCGTAAAATTCCTTGGGGATCGACTTCAGCCCAGCCAGGAAGATCACCGCGTTGTACCCCAGCCCAGCCCAGGCGCTGACGATGATCAGCGACGGCATCGCCCAATCGACACTTGCCGTCCACGCCGGCCCCCGGATACCCAATTGGTCAAGTGCAAGGTTGATTAACCCGAAGTCGGGGTTGTAGAGCCACGCCCAGACGAGGGCGATGGCGACGGCCGACGTCACCGACGGCAGGAAATAGATCGCGCGGTAGACGGTGGCGAAGCGGATGTTGGCATTCAGTCCGTTGGCAATCAAGAGCGCGAGCACGACCGTGAGCGAGATCGTCCCGACCGTGTAGACGACGGTGTTCTTGAGCACCTTCCAGAAGAGCGAGTCGTCGACCAACGTCCGATAGTTTTCGAACCCGATCCAGGCGCGCGGTTCGCCCAGGTCGTATCGACTGAAGCTCAGCAGCAGCGACGCGACCATCGGAATCAGGACAAAACACAACAGCCCGATCACCTGCGGGGCGACGAAGAGGTAGCCCCACAGCGCGTCACGCCCAAACCGGCGCTGAAATCCCGTCATGTGCGACTCGTCCCTAGTGAGGCGCTCGGCGAATCGTGCGCGACAGATCTCATGCCGCAGCACAATTAACGCAATCGCGAGATTGTATTGATCTTATTGTGCTATCGACGAGACTACCTGCGCACGATGATCATGTCAGGCGGACATAAAATCGCCAGAGTTGCACTATTGACAACTTGATTGTGCTGACTACAATGGCGATCAATTGCCCGCACAAGTGTCGATTGCGCGTTCGGAGAGGGCTTTGATGTCGGCTCAGCCCGAATTGTTCAGCGCCAGCACCGTGCGAAGTCATCGCCGCTCGCACCGCGCGTTGCTCAAACGAAAGGACGCCCTTGGTCTCGTCGACCGCGCGGAAGGCAATCCACGTGTGGTCGCACTGGGCGTGATGGCCGCGAAGCTGGGAATTCTGTGTGTCTCGGGGAATGAGCGATGACGGAGGCTTCGTCGTTTCCCCAGGTGCTGCCCATGCGCCAGCGGGCAGAGGTGATACACCGTCTCCTGCGGGGGCGCCTCGGCGAGGTGCTGCCCGGCGCCATGCGTGCCGCGGACATCGACATGTGGCTGATCCTCTGCCAGGAAGACAACCCGGACCCTGTCTACATCACGATGATCCCGATGGACACCTGGTGTCCCATTCTCCAGATGCTCGTCTTCGTTGATCGTGGCGACGGCGGCGTCGATGGGATCAACATCTCCGGCACGCATACCCACGACCTGTACCAGCGTCCCTACGTCGGACAAATCGAGTCCGACCAATGGCCAATCCTGGTGCGGTTGATCGAGGAGCGCAACCCGCGCCTGGTCGGCATCAATATCGGCGCGGTCCAGTGGGCGGCCGGCGGCCTGACGCACAATCTCTATCGCCAGCTCGTCGAGCGATTACCCGCGAAGTACGTCGAACGGCTCGTCTCGGCCGAGCCGTTGGCCGTCCGCTGGCTCTCGACGCTGACCACCGACGAAATCGAGATCTACGAGCACGTCTGCGACGTCGCCCACCACGTCATCGCCGAATGCTATAGCCGGCAGTCGATCATCCCCGGCCAGACGACGATCGACGACGTGCCCTGGACCTATTGGCAGCGTTGCGCCGATCTCGGCCTGACCGTGGCGTTCAAACCCTTCTTCCGCCTCATCCGGAGCGCCGCCATGCGAACCCGCTATGGCGACGCCGATCGCGTCATCCGCCCCGGCGACCTGATCCACTGCGACGTGGGATTGCACTACCTGCGATTCAACTCCGACCACCAGCAGGTCGCGTACGTGCTCCGGCCAGGCGAAACGGACGCGCCGGAAGGACTGCGC
>JBOGUE010000347.1:0-4019 GCA_050695955.1 Thermomicrobiales bacterium
GACCGTCACCATGCCGTCCAGGACGTGCGGCCGGCCGGTGGCTGCATGAAGTCGACGTACCCGATGTTGTCCTCATCCATCGCGGTCAAGGTCACGTGATACAAGCCCGCCTCCACCGTGGACGGCGCCTCCACACCATCGGGCGAGACCTCAATCTCGATCTCCGGATACCCAAACGGACTGAAGTTGGTGTCGCTGAGGGCCGGATCAAAGTTGTCCGGCTGCGCGGAAACGGGATTCATGACGACCCCAACGACGGCAATCATGCCCGCTAAGAGAAGCACGTATCGACGCACGGAAGACCCCGTCATTCCAAAAGGAACATCCCAACCACGGCCTGAAAGCCACGAGCCCCAGCCACCTCCGACTTTTGCGCCCGAACAGTACCGCCCACTCTTCCCCGCCGACATCAAGGAAATCCTTGATTCCGGGCGCGATAACCTATCGGTCGTCAGACCGGCCATTCCTCTCGCCGATACCCCATCTCCCAGAACATCCACTCATATCGGCTGGACGCCACGAAGTGGGCCGTCATTGCGCGCCGATCCGCCTCACTGAGGTCGGCGCCGATCCGGTCGGCCAACGCCAAGACCTGGCGCACAACACCGGCGAACTCATCGCCGCCGTAGGTGTCGATCCAGCGCTGGAACAGGGGGTTGGGAGAGCCGCGCTCGATCAACGCTTTTCCCACCTCCCCATAGATCCAGTAGCAGGGCAGGACGGCGCCAAGCGCCTCCGCGAAGGAGCCGCCGTAGGCGGTGGCGAGCAGATAGCTGGTGTAGGCGAGATTAGTTGGGGCGAGCGGCGTGGCGGCGATCTCGTCCGCCGTCAGGCCGAAGTCAACGAAAAACCCCTCGTGCAGCGAACGCTCGACCGCAATTGCCCCGGCCGCGTGCTCGTTGAACATCCGGATCGCATCTTCGTCCGGCGCGCGGGCAGCACAGACGCTCAAGGCTCGGCCGTACCGGGTGAGATAAAGGGCATCCTGCACGACATAAAACCGAAAGGCATCGTGTGCCAGCGAACCATCAGTCAGTCCGGTGACAAAGGGATGGGCGAGGATCTCGCTATAGACGTCGTTGATGCTGGACCAGAGATGAGCGGTGAGCGAACTGCTTACCGGAGCGGGTGTCCGCGCTGGGTACATGGCGCATCTCCTCCTTCGACACGGGCGTCAGGCTACGCGGGACCTCCCCGGACGTCAAAGGCGGCTTGCCGGTGTTGGTAGAATAGATTGCGCGCTCGTTGAGCGGCTGTACACCAATGGAGGTTCAGCGGAGGAGCGCTCATGGCTATCCCATCGACGACCACGACCATTCCGACGTGCCGCCTTGTTCGCGCCGAAACGACGTTCACCGGCAAGCAAGGACTCGACTATTTTCACGGCATCTCCGCCGAAACCGTCGGCTCCCGGGCGATTTGCATGCATCTGCTGACGATTCCGCCCGGCGGTCGCGCCAAAGCACATCTGCACGAGAACCACGAGACCGCCATTCACATCCTCTCCGGCCATGGCGAGATGTGGTACGGCGAAGGACTGACCGAGCGCATGACCTTTTGCGCCGGTGATCTGGTTTATATCCCCGCGGGCGTGCCGCACTTGCCTACCAATACCAGCGACACCGAACCCTGCTCCGCCGTCCTGGCCCGCACCGACCCGAATGAACAGGAGAGCGTCGTCCTCCGCCCGGACCTCGAAGACCGCGTGCCACACTAAATACCAGCGACTTCGCCGCTGCTGTTGAATCCTTGGGGCGAGCCGGCCGCCCGAAGGTGATACGATCTGCGTCCAATTGGGGCGAATCACGCCGTTGAGGGCATCAAGCAACAAGCAGCAAGGAAGAGGGGTTCGATGCGGTTCCAAGGGAAAGCGGCCATCGTCACCGGTTCGGCGCGTGGGATCGGCCGCGCCATCGCCCAGCGCCTCGCGGACGAAGGCGCGCATGTGATGATTGCCGACGTCGATGAGGCAGCCGGCGCCGCGGCTGCGGTCGAGATCGGTCACCAGGCGGTCGCGCGAGTGCTCGACGTCACCTCGCCCGAATCGTGGGAGGCCGCCGTCGGCGTCGCCGCAAGCCAATGGGGCCGGCTCGACATTCTCGTCAACAACGCCGGCATCGCCGGTCGCGCCGCTCCGACCTGGGAACTGCCTCCCGACGAATGGCACAAGGTGATCGCCATCGACCTCACCGGTGTCTTCCTCGGTTGCCGGGCCGTGCTGCCGACCATGCTCGAAGCCGGCTCAGGCCGGATTGTGAACATCTCCTCGATCGCCGGCAAGGAAGGAAACCCGAACGCCGTGCCCTACTCGGCCGCCAAGTCAGGCGTCATCGGCCTGACCAAGGCGGTCGCCAAAGAGGTCGCGACGAAAGGCATCCTGGTCAACTGCATCACCCCGGCCGTGATCGAAACCGACATCCTCAAGCAGCTCACCGCCGAGCACGTCGAGTACATGAAGAGCCGCATCCCAATGGGCCGCGTCGGCCAGCCGGAGGAAGTCGCCGCCCTCGCCGCCTTTCTCTGCTCCGACGACCTCACCTTCGCCACCGGCGCCGTCTTCGACCTCTCGGGCGGCCGGGCAACGTACTGAGTACACCCCCGCGCAAGTGGGTGACCAGTTCTAGGCGGCTACCGGCAGGGCCGAGGCCGCCTCCGGCACGACGAGTGGCACGGGCGGGAGGACCGCTGGCCGCCCAGCCAACACCTTGGCGAACGAGGCCGTCGTCCAGCGAAAGGGATGGGCGTGCTGATTCCACTCGGCGATGAAGTCCCGCAGCTTGCGCTGCAGGTCGTCCAGCGACGCGAAGTCGGCGATCGTCAGCCGCTTGCGCTGGAGGAGGCCGAACCATTGCTCGATCTGGTTGAGCCAAGAGCAATGGACCGGGGTGAAGTGGAGCACGAAGCGGGGATGCGCGGCCAGCCAGGCTTGGACCGCCTTCGTCTTGTGGGTCCGCAGATTGTCCAGGACCAGATGGATGCGCGTCACCTCGGGGCCGATCTGGGCGTCGAGGTGCTCCAGGAAGGCGACAAACTCGACGGCCCGTTTGCGGCGGTGGCCCTGGCCGTCCACGCGCCCGCAGCGGGTGTCGAAGGCGGCGAAGAGGTTGAGCGCCCCAGCCCGCCGATACTCATGTTCGACCAGGGCCGGGGTCTTGGCGCGCGGTGCCCGCGTCGGGGGGGGCCGGGGGCGCGGCTGCAACGAGGTCTTCTCGTCGACCGAGAGGACGACCTCCCCGGGGGCCAGCGCCCGCGTATAGAGGTCACACAGGTCCTCGACGGTGGCGTAGAAAGCGGCGTCGCGCGGCGCCTTGGGCGTCAGCCAATAATGGAAGCGCCACGGCTTGAGGTCAAGGCGAGCCAGGAGGCGGCGCACCGTTTCGGCCGAGATCGCCGTGACCACCCCGTCGGCGACCACCTGCCGGGCCAGTTCGCGGCAGTCCCACAGCGAGAGGGAGCGGCCCGCTTGGTCCGGCAACGCGCAGGCCCGCTGGACCAGATCGGCCGTCACCGCCGGGGGGGAAACCCGGCGGCCGGCCGGCGCGAGGCAGATCGGTGAGGCCGGCCAAGCGGTGGGCGAGGAAGCGTTCGCCCCACTTGCGCGCGATCCGGCGTTGGACCCCGACGCGGCGGGCCACCGCGCTGACGGGCAGCCCGTCGGCCAACCCCAAGACGATGGCACCGCGCTGGACCAGCCCGTGGGCGACGGTCGTGCTGCGTTGCCAGTGTTCCAACTCGGCGCGTTCGCCGTCGGCCAGGACCAAGTCGCGGGAGCAGCGGGCGCGGGGACCGGGCACGGGGGCACCTCCGGGACGACGACCAACACCAGGCGGGTTGCGCTCCGCTCCATTCTACCTCCGTCGAACTGGACACCCACTTGCGTGGGGCGGTACTTAGTCACGCCAAACGGCAACAGGCCGTTGTACAGCCCCTGACGCTTGTGCTCCGTTTTGCCCTTCTTCGTCTCAAAGCTCAGGTTGTCGCTGTAGAACTGCGCCATGCCACCAACATAGTGAGCATCA
>JBOGUE010000348.1:0-7596 GCA_050695955.1 Thermomicrobiales bacterium
GGCGGCTGGCCTCCGCCTGCGGCAGGCTGGCGTCGATGGCCTGCAGGAGCCGCTCCCGCAGATCGACCGAGTACGTCTTCATGGCCCGTCCCTCCTGTGCGGACCATATTATCCGCAATTCGCTCTAGAACTCCTGGTCATTGGACGCTCTCGGTAGCAGACGGGTTGCATTGATAGGTGGCCGGTCCTATGTAAACTGACGCTGAACCTCACCTCATTGTGGAAGGAGCTTGAGCATGGATCCGATTACCCTGATCGTCATCATCGTTGTCGCCGCTGCCGCGATGGCGTACATAATCTCCCGCGGACGCCGCCGGCGCCTCTGAGGCGTTAGGCGTTAGGCGTTAGGCGTTAGGCGCTAGCAGATGTCACGGTGTAGCTCGTCCCAAACTGCATGGATCGAACAGCGCATGGAAAACGACGATCTCCTAACGCCTAACGCCTTGGTTATTGACATTGTGGATCAACTACTGTAGATTACCGTCGAACAACCGAAAAGCACCGCTCTCATCCAGAGGGGCAGAGGGACCGGCCCAGTGAAGCCCCAGCAACCCCCCGGTAACGTCGCCGGGAAGGTGCTAATTCCGTCAGCGCACATGTTGCATGTTGCAGGCTGGCAGATGAGGGTAGGAATGCCGCCGGCCTCCCGTGCGCGCCCTTCTGCCCTCGTCCCCTGGACGGGGGCGTTCTCGTGAGTGCCCAGTGCCGAGTACCCAGTGCCCAGTCTGTTACGAAGGCGAGGTGCCGAAGATGACGAGGCGCTGGGGATAGAGCAACGACCCTCGTGAAACGGCTGGGCACTGGGTACTCGGCACTGGGCACTCGGCACTCTCCGAAGGAGCAGGTCATGGCGGTTCCGGTTTCGCTCGTCGGGGTTGGTAAGCAATATGGGGCGGGGCAGCAGGCGCTGACAGTGCTCCATCGCATCTCGCTCGAGATCCGCAGCGGCGAGTTCGTCGCCCTCCTCGGGCCGAGCGGGTGCGGCAAGTCGACGCTGCTCAGACTTCTGGCCGGGCTCGACCGGCCGAGCGACGGCGAGGTCCGGCTCGATGACGAGGTCGTCACCCGGGCCGATCCGCGCTCTGCCGTCGTCTTCCAAGAGCCGCGCCTCTTCCCGTGGAAGACGGTCGCGGCCAACATCGCCGTCGGCGCCCGTCGCCTCGCCGAAAAGCCCTCGCCGGACGGCTTGCTCTCGCTCGTCGGACTCGACGGGTTCGGCGGCAACTACCCCCATCAACTCTCCGGCGGCATGGCCCAGCGGGCGGGCCTGGCGCGGGCGCTCATCGGCCGGCCGGGCGTGCTCCTGCTCGACGAACCCTTCGCCTCCCTCGACGCCCTGACCCGGATGCAGATGCAGGACCTGGTCGCCGACGTCCACGCTCGCCTGCGCCCGACCGTCGTCATGGTCACCCACGACGTCGAGGAGGCGCTGCACCTGGCGGACCGGATCGTCCTCCTTAGCGCCCGTCCTTCGACCGTCGAGGCGACGCTGCGGGTGCCACACGCCCGCCCCCGCCGCCGCGGCGACCCCGACCTGGCGGCGATGGCCGAGGAGATCCTGGCCCACTTCGGATTCAAACGAGGCGAGCGGAGCGAGGAGCGAGGAGCGAGAAGCGAGGAGCGAGAAACGAGCGACGAGTACCTCATCTCAACGGCGGCGGACTGATCGCTGAGTCCAACATGCTGAAAGCTGACGGCTGATAGCTGATAGCTCGCAAGAAAGGATCGACAATGAAGAAACAGTGGCTCTCTGTTTTGCTCTTGGCGGCGCTCGTGCTGCCGGTGGCCATCGGCGCGCGCGGGGCGGCGGCGCAGGACGCGCCGGACGAGATCAAGATCGACTACGCCTACTACAACCCGAGCAGCCTGGTGCTGAAGAAGTTCGGCTGGCTCGAAGAGGAGTTCGCGGCCGGCGAGACCGAGATTAAGTGGGTCCTCAGTGCCGGCAGCAACAAGGCGAACGAGTACCTGCGCTCCGAGGCGGTCGACTTTGGCTCCACGGCCGGCTCGGCGGCGCTGTTGGCGCGCACGAACGGCTCCCCGATCCGCACCGTCTACATCTACTCGAAGCCGGAGTGGGCGGCCCTGGTCGTGCCCAAGGACTCCGAGATCGCCGCGATCGCAGACCTGAAGGGCAAGAAGGTCGCGGCCACGAAGGGCACCGACCCCTACTTCTTCCTCCTCCAGTCGCTGCACTCGGTCGGGCTGACCGCCGGCGACGTCGAGGTGGTGAATCTCCAGCACGGCGACGGCAAGGTGGCGCTCGAGCGGGGGCAGGTGGACGCCTGGTCGGGCCTCGACCCGTTCATGGCCCAGACCGAGCTGGAGGCCGGGTCGAAGCTGATCTACCGCAACATCGACTTCAACACCTACGGCTTCCTCAATGCCCGCGAAGACTTCATCGAGGAATACCCGGAGGCGACCACGCGCATCCTCGCCCAGTACGAGCGGGCGCGGCAGTGGATTCTCGACAACCCGGAAGAGGCGGCGCAGATTCTCGCCGACGAGGCGAAGCTATCCCTCGACGTCGCCAAGGTCGAGCTGAACGAACGGACCGTGCTCACCGAGAGTCCGGTGCCGGGTGAAACGCACGCCAACGTTCTGACCAACATCATCCCGATCTTCGAGGCGGAGAACCAGCTCACCCCCGGCGCTGACCCAGTGAAGGCGCTCGAGGAGTTGTTGGAGCCGCGCTTTATCGAGGAGGTCGTCGCCGCCGCCGGCGCGCAAACATAGGCGATCAGCGACCGTTCGTCGTAGGGGAGGGACCTGTGCCCTCCCCGACGGGCGAAGCCCGACATGCCGCGCAAGCGGCCGTCAAATCCGCATGAAGGCGTCCGTATCCGTGTGGTCGAACGGGCCGCGTGCGCGGCGTATCGGCCGTTGGCTGATGGGGAGGGCGCAGGTCCCTCCCCGACGACGTGTGCGGATGCGGTCTGCCAACCACACTAGAGCCTGAGAAGCGGGAGCGAGAGAGGACGAGCGCGATGGGTGAGAAGGTCCTGGCCGGACCGCTGATGAGGTGGGCCGCGGCGGACAAGCGGAAGCTGGCGGTGCCCTCGCCACGGGTGCTGACGAAGTTCGTCGTCCCGCTCGCGCTGCTGGCGTTCTGGCAGGTCCTGGTCGAGCGCGAGGTCTACAGTCGCGGTCAGCTCCCGGCGCCGCTCGACGTCTACCGCGCGGCGCGGCAGATGGCCGAGATCGACTTGCTTTGGCCCAATATCCAGATCAGCCTCGAGCGGGTTGCTCAGGGTTTCGCCATCGGCAGCCTGATCGCGATCTTCCTCGGTCTGCTCGTCGGCTTGTCGAAGCTGGCCAACGAGATGTTGGAGCCGACGATTCAGGCGATCCGGGCCGTGCCCTCGCTGTCCTGGGTGCCGATGCTGGTGCTCTGGATGGGGATCGACGAGCGACCGAAGGTCACCCTCGTCGCTATCGGCGTTTTCTTTCCTGTCTTTGCTAATTTAGTGAGCGGCATCCGGCAGGTCGACCGCAAGCTGGTCGAAGCGGCGGCGGCCTACGGCATGCACGGCGTTCGCCTCGGCTGGGAAGTGCTGCTACCCGCCTCGCTCCCTTCCCTCTTGACCGGTCTGCGTTTGGGCCTCGCTCAGGGCTGGCTCTTCCTCGTCGCCGCCGAGCTGATCGGCGCCAACACCGGCCTCGGCTTCCTCCTCACCGACGGCCAAAACACCGGCCGCTCCGACATCATCGTCCTCAGCATCATCATCCTCGCCCTGATCGGCAAGACCAGCGATTGGCTCCTCCAAATCGGCGAAAAGCGCCTGCTCAGATGGACCGATACATACGGCAAGTAGGCGACTCCGGGTCAGCCTGACGAGGAGGAAAGTGCCTTCGCGAGGACCTCGACGAAGTCGCTGGCGATACGACCGCCGGGGTCGAGCCGCGGATTGTAGATGGTGACCTCCAGCCCGGCGGCGCGCCCGCTGCCGACCGCCGCGCGCAGCACGCTCTCCAACTCAGCCCACGACAATCCATCCGGCATGCGGTAGTCGACGGCGGGCATCACCGCGTCGTCCAGCACGTCGGCGTCGAGGTGAATCCAGAAACGGTGTGGCCCGCCCTCGCGAGAGAGATGCGCCATCGCCTCGTGCGCCGAGCGCTCCGTGCCCACTCGGCGGATTTCGGCGAGGTCCAACGCGCACATGCCCGCCGGTAGCGGATCGGCAGCGTACTCCGGGTCCTTGGCCGCGTCCCGCATCCCGAACGCGACCACGTCCTCGTCGCGGACGAGGGGCCGTCGCCCCTCGATGTCGGTGACGATCGTCGGGCCGCGTCCCGTCGCCAGTGCCAGCTCCATCGACGCCGCTTCGCCGAGCGGCTCGTTCTCGGGCCGGTAAAAGTCGGAGTGGCCGTCGAGGAAGAGCAGGCCAAAGCGCCCGCGGCGGCGCAGTGCCAGCAGGCTCCCCAGAAGGATGCTGCAATCGCCGCCGAGCACAACCGGGAACTCGCCCCGATCCAGGGCTGCGCCCAGCGCGTCGGCAAGCCGCCGCGAGTAGTCTCGAATGCCGCCGGGATTGAGTATGCCGGTCTCGGGATCGCGTCGCGCATCGTACGGCAACGGCGGAACCAGCCCAGCGCGCCGCGCGCCAATCCGCTCGGCAAGCCCCGCGCCCAGTACAGCAGCGGGTAAGGTTTCGACGCCGGTCGGGCGCAAACCGAGGTTGGATGGCGCCTCGACGATCGCATGTTCGGGCACGCCGGTCTCCTTTGCCTGACGCGTGGAGCATACCCCGTTGGTGGAACCGGCATCCGCCATAAGCGGAGCGTCACGCCTGCCGCCTACGCCGCTTGTGTTCTAGAACACATATGGCATAATGAACCCATGGCGTGGGAGATTGAGTACACCGAACAGTTTGACGAGTGGTTCCAGAGTCTGAGCCAGGGAGAGCGCAATCGAGTCATCGCCGCGGTCAACGTTCTGGAGCGCAGCGGGCCAGGGCTTGGTCGGCCCTTTGTCGATACGCCGAAGGGATCGCGCCACGCCAACATGAAAGAACTTCGTCCGCGCGGTGGCAACCTTCGAATCCTCTTTGCCTTCGACCCCCGCCGCGCTGCCATCTTACTCATCGGCGGTGATAAGTCGGGTCGCTGGCGTCAGTGGTATGAAGAGATGATCCCCATCGCCGATGACCTCTACGACGAACATCTTGCGATCCTCAAGGAGGAGGGACTCTTGCCATGAAGAGGTATCCATGGAGCGAGATCCGCGATAAGGCAATGGCCGACCCCGCACAGGCGGCGGAGATCGCGGAGCACGAACGGGCGATGGCGGATGCGATCCGCCTGGCCGAACTGCGCAACCAGCGCGGTCTGACCCAAGAGGCGGTCGCCGAAGCCCTCGATGTCTCGCAGACGCGCGTCTCCCGCATTGAGCGCCAGGACGACCTCTACCTCTCCACCCTGCGCGAGTACGTCGTCGCCCTGGGCGGCGAGCTCCATCTCTCTGCCGTCTTCCCCGACGAGGTCGTCGAAATCGCCGCCGCTCCGTCTGAAGGGTCGTAGCAAACCCTCGCGCCGAACCTCGAACCAAAGCCCCGGCGCCATTCGGCGCCGGGGCCGCTGTTTGCGCCGAACGTCGAACGTCGAACGCCGAACCCCGAACCCCGGCGGCTGTCACACTCTCCCCCATACCCCGTTTACCGAGACAGACGCAGCGGTGGGGTGCAGGGAGGGGCATGGCGAGTTCAGCTCGGGACTGGTTCGGACCGAGGACCGCGCTGTTGTCCGGGTCGACCGTCGATCCGGAGGATGACGCCGGTCTCGCCGCGCGGGCGGCCAGCGACCGGGACGCCTTTGCCCGCCTCTACGACCGCTACGTCGAGGCGGTCTATCGCTATTGCTACCGGCGGCTCGGCCATCGGGAGGCGGCGGAGGACGCGACGAGTCTGGTCTTCACCCGGGCGCTGGCGGCGATGCCGCGCTACGACGCGCAGGTGGGGTCGTTCCGCTCCTGGCTCTTCGTCATCGCCCACAACGTGGTGACCGACCGGTATCGAGCCGCGCGTCCAGTGCAACCGCTCGATCTCGCGGCGGAGGTCTTCGACCCCGACCCGTCGCCGGAAGATCTCGCGGTCATGGCCGATCAGCGACGGTCGGTGAGCGCGGCCCTGGCGGAACTGTCGGAGGAGCAGCGGCGGGTGGTCGAGCTGCGCCTCACCGGCCTCACCGGACCGGAGATCGCCGTCGCGCTCGGCCGCACCCACGCGACCGTCCGCACCACCCAACGCCGGGCGCTGATTCGGCTGCGCGCGTTGCTTGGTGTCGTCCCCGGCAAGGATCAGGAACTTGGCGATGGATAGACCGAACCAACATCACGACGAGGAGACGATGGACTGGTTGCTCGACGACTACTGGGAGCGCCTGAACGCGAGGGCGCGGCCCACACCGGCCGACCGCGCGCTCGATCCCGACCTGGCCGCGACCGTCCGCCACCTCCATGCCCACGACAACGCGCCGGGTCCAGATCGTGCCTTCGTGCGCCGACTACGAGAGGACCTCACGATGACGACGGCAGAACCAATCGCCTTATCGCCACACCCGTATCCGCTTCTGGCGCCGCCGAATGGCCGGATTCCGGCTGCCATAGCCCGTCCGCATCGCGAATCGACGCGCTGGCGGCCCGCCCTGGAACTGATCGCGGCGGCGGCCCTGATCGTCGCGCTGATCGGCGGCTACTTCGGCAGCGACCGGGCACGAACCGAACTGCGCGCCCTCGTGCAAGGCGACGACGTCTCCGGCCCGGTGGCGATGCTGCACGGCAACGCCGCCCGCACCGGCGAGATGCCTGGTCCCGGCCCGGAAGGGCAGCCGGCGTTGCGGTGGCGCACCGCGGGCTTCGCCGACGCCGACGGCGTCTTCACCGATCCGATCGTGGCCGGCGACACCGTCTATCTGCGGGGCGAACGATCGGAGGGCATCAACATCACCTCGCTAGCGGCGGTCGATGTGGCGACCGGCGAGATTCGCTGGAGCGTCGATCTCGACGGCTTCACGGCAGGTACGCCGGCGGTCGCCAACGGCCTGGTCTATGTCGGCACCCGTTCCTATTGGTCCGCGGACGTGCCGCTCGCGACGCCGGCACCTTACGGAACCTCGCCCGGCGCGCTCATCGCCTTCGATGCCGCCACCGGCGAAGAACGCTGGCGGTACACCATGGGAGCGTCTGAGTATTACTCCCCGGCGGTTTCCGACGGCGTCGTCTACATCAACTCCGAGGACGGATCACTGCACGCCATCGACGCCCTGACGGGCGAGTCGCGATGGCTGGCGCCACTCGGCAGCGAGGGTAATTTAGGTTCCGCCGCTTCGCCGGCCGTAGTTGATGGAGTGGTCTATTCCGCCAATAACCAGGGCGTGCTCTACGCGCTCAATGCCGAGACCGGCGAGGTCAACTGGGTCGCCCAAACCAAGGGCAACATTCTGCGCACGCCCGCGGTCGCGGATGGCGCCGTTTACGTCGCCGTCAGTTTTCTCTCCGCCGAAAGAGACGACCCTGCAACAAACGGCTGGATCTACGCCTTCGCCACGAGTGATGGCGCCGAACGCTGGTCGCGCGAAGTCGGGAACAACCTCTAT
>JBOGUE010000349.1:0-1963 GCA_050695955.1 Thermomicrobiales bacterium
GTTTGTGAACGATCTGCGTCTGGAGCGGGCGGCGCTGCTGCTACGAACCACGACGCAGGAGATCACCGAAATCGCGGCGGAGTGCGGCTTCGACAGTCTGTCGTACTTCTACCGGCTCTTCGGGCGGCGGTTTGGCGCCTCGCCGCGCGCATTCCGCGTGCACGCGCGGCGCGCGGTCGTGCCAGAGCGCCCTGAGGAGGACACAGGGCGCCGCGCCACGTGTGCCCTCAGCGTTACTTGACGGCGCCGGCCGTCAGACCGGCCATGAAATACCGTTGGACAAGCAGATAGGCAATCACCGTCGGCACGACGCCAAGGACCGCGGCGGCATTCAGCAGGCCGATCTGGTCCTGCTGGAAGGTGAGGTTGGTCAAGAAGTCGTAGAGGCCGAGCTGGTAGGTCTTGAGATCGGGGTTCGATGTGAGCACGAGGGCGATGACGAAGTCGTTCCAGGCCGCAACGAAGGTCAGGATGGCGACCGCCGCCAGGCCGGGCAGGGCGAGTGGCAGCGCGATCCGAAAGAAGGCCCCCACTCGGCTCGCGCCGTCGATGTAGGCCGCTTCCTCGATTTCTTTGGGCAATCCCTCGAAGAAGCCGGTCAGGATCCAGACGCCGAACGGCAGGCTGACGCCGACGTAGACGAGCACCAGCGACCAGCGAGTGTTGACGCCCCCGACGCCTTGCATCATCAGGTAGAGGGGCACGATCTTGGTCAGGGCCGGGATCATCTGGGTGGCCAGGATGCTCAGGAAGAGCGCGTCGCGGAACCTGAACCGGAACCGAGCAAAGGCATACGCCGCCAGCGAGCCGGCGACGACCACGACGGCGGCAGTCGCGCCGGAGACGAGCGTGCTATTGAGCATCTGAACCGGAATCTTGGTGTCGAGGACATCCGAGAAGTTTTCCAGATAGAGGGTCTCGGGAATCCAGCGCGGCGGGTACTGATAGAGCCGCGCGGGCGGCTGCAGGGCCGCCGCCCCGATCCAGAGGATCGGCAGCAGCGCGAAGAGCACGCCGACGACGAGGACGAAATGCGTCCCCACGGTGATGGCCAGCCGGCTCGCGCGCATCGTGCCTCCCTATCCGGGTCTGACGGTCACGCCGTTTGCGGCTCGCGCCGCGCGATCGTCCGCAGATAGATGAGCGTGATCGCCAAGTTGATCAGGAACATCAGCACCGCCACCGCCGAGCCGAACCCTAAGCGGCCGGTCTGGAACGCCGCGCGGTACATGGAGATGCCGAGGATTTCCGTCGCGTTGACCGGCCCTCCGCCGGTCATGGCGAAGACGAGGCTAAAGACGTTGAACGTGTAGATGGTAATGAGCATGATGACGGCCGCGACGACGAACTTCATCGTCGGCAGCACGATGTCGCGCAGGACTTGGAGCGCATTCGCGCCGTCGACGCGCGCCGCCTCGCGCAGGTCATTGGAGATCGTCTGCAAACCGGCCAGCAAGAGCACCATCGAGAAGGGGTAGCCTTTCCAGACGGTGAGGAGGACAACCGAGACCATCGCCAGATCGGGATCCGCCAGCCAGTGTGGCCGGCCGAGCCCAAGCACCCCAAGGTAGTAGTTGAGCAATCCGAAGCTGTCGTTGAGGATCCAGCGCCACGAGCTGACCGCCACAACCTCGGAGAAGACCCAGGGCAGGAAAAGGAGCGCGCCGTAGACGCCACGGCCGCGCCGCACGGCGTTCAACGCCAGCGCCAGTCCGAAGCCGAGGAGCAACTTCCCCGCGATGGCCGCCCCGACGTAGACGAACGTCCGCCGTATCACCGCGAGATAGGCCTGATTGGTGACCAGCTCGCTGAAGTTCTCCAGCCCGACGAACTCGAAGTCGGTCCGGATCAGCGACATGTTGGTCAGGCTGAGGTAGACCGCATAGAGCGCTGGGTAGACCGAGAAGACGGCGATCAGGACGAGAGCCGGCAACAGAAAGCCGAGGGTGACGACGCCATGGCC
>JBOGUE010000350.1:0-3362 GCA_050695955.1 Thermomicrobiales bacterium
CGTCGACAAGAGCCTGCTGCGGCCGGCGGAGGAGATCGACGGTGAGCCGCGCTTCGTGATGCTGGAAACGGTGCGGGAGTACGGGATCGAACAACTTGGCTCGAGTGGCGAAGAAGAGGCCACCCGGCGAACACATGCGGCGCATTACCTCTGGCTAGCCGAACGGGCGCATCCGGGTCGGTCGGGTGGGGTGCAAGAAGCGCGCTGGCTCGAAGTGCTCGAAGTCGAACATGACAACCTCCGATTGTCCCTAGCCTGGTCGACGGGTGGCGGCGAGGTCGACATTGCGATCCGGCTGACGGCGGCGCTCGGTTGGTTCTGGTATCTGCGTGGCCATCTCGGCGAGGGGCGACATTGGCTCGAACAGGCGCTGTCCCTGGCGCGCCCTCACCGCGCTGACGCTCATGTTGCGCGGGCGCTACGGGCGGCGGGCAAGCTCGCCTGGGAACAGGCGGACTACGCCCGCGCCGCTGATCTCTTGCAGGAGGGCGCCTCGCTCGCAAGGCAACTCGGCGACGAAGGCGGCGCGGCGCGGGCGCTCCTCAACCTCGGCGTCGTCGCGGAACGACAAGGCGACGACCAGCGCGCGGCGTCGCTCTTCGACGAGGCACTGGCGCTGTTTCGGGAGTTGGACGAACGACCAGGGATCGCTAACGCGCTCCTCGCGCTGGCCGAAACCGCCTTCCGGCAGAACGATCTCACGCGATCCGCGGATCTGAGCGACGAGGCCCTTGCGCTGAGCCGGGATATCGGCGACCCGATGTTTCTGGCGCTCTCCTGGCAAAGCCTTGGGCAACTCGCCCTGGCTCGTGACGAGTTGGGCGAGGCCGGCCGATGTTACAAGGAAGGGCTGCGGCTCTTCGTTCGCCTGCGGAACACTTGGGGCATCGCCGATGCCCTCGGGGGGATGGCGGGCGTGGCGATTGCCGCTGGCGAGGCCGATCGTGCCGGGCGCTGGCTGGGCGCGGCACAGGGGTTCTGCGCCGCCATCGGCGCACCGACCGTTCCCCACCAAGCCCAGTTCGACCGCTCGCTCGCCGCCGCCCAGGAGGCCCTCCAGGCAGAAGCGTTTGAGGAGACCACGCAAGAGGGCCGGCAGTTGTCCGCGGAGGATGTGGCGGCCGATGCGTTGAACTGGTCGCCAACCGATGAGCGATCGCCGGCTCGCGGCCAACGAACCGGCGCGACCGCGACGTTCGGCTTGACCGAACGCGAGCGCGAAGTGCTACGGCTCCTCGCCAGTGGCATGACCAACAACGAGATCGCCGACGCGCTCTGGATCAGCCCGCGCACCGCCAGCACCCACGTCGGCCGCATCCTGGAAAAACTGGGCGTCAACAGCCGCGCCGCCGCCGTCGCCATCGCGTTCCAGCGTGGTTTGGCGTAGCGTTTTGTCAGTTCTGTGGCTTCACGCGCGGCCATTGTTCCGAGAGACGGTCGACGTCCGCGACTAATGCGGCTAGAGCGGGCCACACTGAGGGACTGACACGGCTCATCTGGGTCTCAGTGGGGGCAGCTTCGACGACGGGACGCCAGGTAGGGTGTCGGTCTAAGGCCATGCCGACATTCTCAATCTCGATACCGACGACGTCCTCGCCATTCTCAAGATCGATCCGTAGCGACACATAGTCTCCGGCTTCGCCATCGATAGGATCGATGGTTGCTGGTTGCACGCGACCTCCAAACGCGATGGCAAGGCTGTCCGAAGGCTGATCGTAGTCGATCAACATATCAGCAGGATCGATCAACGAGTGATCAGGCCATCGAATCGGTGGTAAGGGCGTGTAGACGGCAGTCTGGTTCGTCAGGGCCATAGTCGTCGCTCCCCCGGTTTCGTGCGTTGCGTCATATACGCCGTGATGATGGTACCACCGGTCGGCCCGAACTCGATGCAAACTTTGACGTGGCGCGGAGCGCGCTTGCCGCCGTCGCCGACGCCTCGGTAGAAATTCTCTCGTCGCGCGTGCTTGACGTCACGCATGATGCAGTCCGGTTCGGAGACTGTCGCGATGATGTCGGTCAGGTGAGGCGCCATGTCCGGGTGACGATCCAGGATGTGCTCCCACCGCTTCGCGATCAGCACGATGGGGCGAGTCCACCTGTCTGTCGTTCGCGCGATCTCTTCCATTCGCGGCTACGCCGCCGCGGCGGCGATCCGGTTCAGTGCCTTGGTGAGATTCTCCTCGGAGTTCGCGTAGGACAGGCGCAAATAGCCCTCGCCGTACTGGCCGAAGGCGGTGCCGGCGAGACCGGCGACGCCGTGTTCGTTCAGCAGGCAATCGGCGAACTGGCGGCTGCTCAGTCCGGTGCCGGAGACGTTTGGGAAGACGTAAAATGCGCCCTTGGGCCGGAGACAGGAGATGCCAGGGATCGCGTTCAGGCCGTCGACGATAAGGTCACGGCGGCGGCGAAACGCCTCCACCATCGCCCGCACCTCGTCCTGCGGGCCGGTCAGCGCTGCGACACCGGCGCGCTGAACGGCAACCGAGGTGCAGGAGACGCTATTGACCATCAGCTTGGCGATCTGCCCCGCGAACTCGACCGGCATCGCGCCGTAGCCGAGGCGCCAGCCGGTCATCGCGTACGTCTTCGAGAAGCCATCGAGGATGATCGTGCGCTCGGCCATGCCTGGCATCGTCGCGATCGAGTGGTGCTCGCCCTCGTAGAGGACCTCGCTATAGATCTCGTCGGCCAACACCATCAGGTCGTGCTTCACCGCCAGCTCGGCAATGGCCTGCAATTCATCGCGGCTGAGGACGCCGCCGGTCGGGTTACCGGGGCTGTTGATGATCAGCAGCTTCGTCCGCGGCGTGATGAGCGAGGCAAGCTCCTCCACGTCGAGGGCGAATTCCTTCTCCTCGCGCAACGGCGAAGGCACCGGTGTGGCGCCGGTGAAGTTGATCATCGACTCGTAGATGGGGAAGCCGGGATTCGGGTAGATCGCCTCGTCCCCGGCTTCCAAGAGCGCCAGGATCACGAAGAACATGATCGGCTTGCCGCCGGGCGTGACGACGACGTTGTCCGGACCATAGCTTGTGCCGCGGGAGCGATGGAGGTAGTCGGCGATGGCTTGGCGCAGCGCGGGGTCGCCGCCGGACGGGCCGTAGTGGGTCCATCCCGATCGCAGGGCGTCGCACCCGGCGTCGATCACATTGGCCGGGGTATCGAAGTCCGGCTCCCCGATCTCGAGGTGGACGACGTCACGCCCTTGTGCTTCGAGTGCTTTCGCCCGCACCAGGACCTCGAACGCCGTCTCCGTGCCCAGCCGCTCCATCCGCGTCGCCAGCTTCATCATTGCTCCCTCCGCCGCTGCTGTTGCTCGTGTCGCCACGACCTGAGATCACTTCTGAGCGGCTAAGGAT
>JBOGUE010000351.1:0-3055 GCA_050695955.1 Thermomicrobiales bacterium
TCCCGGCCGATCCCGTCCAGTCGGAACGCAGGTGGAGGATGACCATGTCTCGCATCGCTTCGCTCTTCGCGGTCGCGCTGGTGCTTGCGGTCGGACTCGCGAGTCCGCTAGCTGTGGCGGCCAAGCAGGCTACTCCCGCTGCCTTGGGACCAGCGGGCGAAGCCGTCTCCATCGTCGGCACCGACGGCGCGGAAGTCGGCCGTGTCACCCTCACCGAGCTGGCCGACCCGTTCGACGCCTACGATGCCTTCTACCCGCCGGAGCACGGTTTCCACTATGTCCTCGCCACGGTCAGCGTCGAGAACACCGGCGCCCGGCCATTGCCGGTCGATCCCAACGCCTTCCGACTCCTCGACGCCGACGGCTATCTCAATCACCCCGGCTCCGTCTTTCGCGGCGAAGACGTCACCGTGCCCGACCTCCAATACCAGGAGATCGCGCCGGGCGACACCATCAGCGGCGCCGTCGCTTTTCAGACGCTGAACGGCGTCGCGCTCTCCGCCCTCCTCTTCCTGCCGTCGAACGAGCAGGTCGTCACCATTGCCACGCTCGGCGAGACGAGCATCGCGGGCGTCGGCGAAGCCGCCTCGATCCTTGGTCCGGACGGCGCCGAGATCGCTCAGGTGACGGTCCAGACGATCACCGACCCCTTCCCCGATTACGACCCGAGCTCGCCGCCCGAGCGCGGCAACCGCTTCGTCACCCTGAGCCTGTCCGTCACCAACACCGGCCCTCGGCCGCTTGCCGTCGACCCGAACGCCGTCTCCCTCCTGGGCAACGACGGCTTCCTCTACAGCCCTGGCTTCGTCAACCGCGGGGCGCAACCCGCCGAGGCGGATTTCACCTATCAAGACGGCCTCGCCCCTGGCGCCACCGCTGCCGGCGCCATCGGGTTCCAGGTCCTCAACGGCGTCCTGGTCGTCAGTGTGCTGTACCGGCCCGACAGCGACCGGTTCATCACCCTTGCCGAGGTGACTACCGGATAACTGCACAGCCCTCACCTCCCAGCCCGCACCCAA
Source organism: Thermomicrobiales bacterium (assembly GCA_050695955.1). GTDB lineage: Bacteria > Chloroflexota > Chloroflexia > Thermomicrobiales > UBA6265 > JBOGUF01. Next base: position 1,020 of record JBOGUE010000351.1, read on the forward strand.
AGGGTACCCGCCGTGCGCGAGAGAGGGGGAGCACGACGGACCTCTCTCCCTCGCAAGGCGGGTACCCTTTGGGTGCGGTGGCGCGACAGCGCCGGGGTGAGGGCTGTGCCGGAGTATGGGCTGCCCAAGACCTCATGTACCCTGCCCTACAATCCAAGATGCCAAGAGTAAATCGAGTTGACATATACCCGATTTTCTGGATGGACTTCACAATGTTGTGACATATGCAGGGTTGGCATGCAGCGTGCGAATGGTTTATTACTATCGGCCGCCCTTGGTGCGTGCCCGGACCTCCCGGGCGACGCCGGGGCAATGCCCGGCCGGGCCGGCCGGGTGATTTGGGTCCGTGTCGTCAAATCGGAGGAAGGGACACATGTATCGTTTCTTGATGATTGTCGCGCTGCTGGGCGCATTCGTCGTCGGCTCGGTCGGCGCGGTCAACGCGCAAGACGCTACCCCGGAGGCGCCCCAAACCGGTCCGGCCGGTGATGCCACTGGCGGCGACCCCGCCGTCGGCGAGGCTGCCATCTACGTCAATGAGCAGGGCGACGAGGTCGCGCAGGTCACCGTCGACGAAGTCATCGACCCGTTCGAGGACTACGACGAGGGTTCCGGTCCGGAGCGCGGATCTCGCTTCGTTGCCATTCGCTTGACGATCGAGGCCACCGGCGAAGATGCGGTCGAGGTGAGCACCTTCGACTTCGGCCTGCAAGACAGCCAGGGTTTCTTCGTCGGCGATTCCCTTGTCTTCCGCACGGAAGAGCAAGAAGCGGCTGATCCTGAACTGGAGGATGCCAATTTGGCCCCCGGCGACTCGGTTTCCGGGCTCATGTTCTTCTCGGTCTTCGCGGATAACGATGTCGACCACATCTTCTGGCAGCCCGATTCCGGCCGCCTGATCACCGTCGCGGCGGTCTCTTAGTCGGAGTACCGAGTGCCCAGTACCAAGTACCCAATGCCCAGTTCTTTGGTTGAACTGAGCACAAGAAATGGGATCGAAAACTGAAAACGGGGCGGCCCATCGTCGGCCGCCCCGTTTCCTGGGCACTGGGCACTGGGCACTTATGCTCGTGCCTCGTTCACCTTGGCGATGAAGGCGAAGTCCTCCGGCTGGGGCGTGTGCTCACTCGCGGCGAAGTTCCCCTTCTGGTAGTTCTCGCCGATGGCTTGCCACAGTTCCGGGTAGTCCCGGTACGCTGCGGCAACTCGCTCGTTCGCCGCGTTCCATCTATCGGCCAGCGCTTGCGCCGCCGGGTCGGTCGGCGCCAGGTGGCGGTTGGCCCGCACCTCGGCGATGAGACTCGTCCATTCTTCTTCGATCTGCCGGATCGCCTCCGGCCCGACCTGCTCGCCGAGTTCCTTGAATTGCGCCATCTGCTCAGGCGTGTAATGCGCGTCCATCTCTGCACCTCGATGTGTCAGGCCGTCTTGCACTGTCGACGCCGCCGTGGCGACCACATCCCAGTCCCAGGCGCCGGTTGACAGGCGGCTGTCCACTAACCGCTGTACGCCGGCCTCGATCCGTTCCAATTCGGAGATGCGATCCCGCAGCGCTCGCCGCTGGATCCGCAAGGATGCGATCAGGTCAAAGTCGGGCCGCCGCAGGAGTCGCGCGATCTCCTTGAGCGGCAGGCCGAGATACCGCAGCGTCAAGATTTGCTGCAAGGCCAGCACGTCCGTCTCCTCGTAGAGGCGGCGCCCTCCCGCGGAGTGGCCCGACGGCCCCAACAGCCCGATCTGATCGTAGTGGTGCAGGGTCCGCACCGAGACCCCGGCCAGCCTCGCCAGCTCCCCCACCCGATACCGACGCCCCATGCGTCACCTCCGGGGAAGGATGCTAAACCATGACGTACCGTCAGGTTCAAGCCCCTCTATAATCAGTCAAGTGATTCTGCGATTCTGCCCGTAGGGCAGGGCAATCGCATTCTCGATCACGTGCGTGGTGACAGGCGGCACGGGGCAAGGTGATACTGCGGGGAAGCCGAGGATGGCGGCCCGGATTGGTTGTGCTCATCCCCCGGAGTCCCGCCATGCTG
>JBOGUE010000352.1:0-20633 GCA_050695955.1 Thermomicrobiales bacterium
GCGCGACCGCGCCGCCGACCGCCGCTGATTGTTGCAACAGGCGCCGCCGCGACAGTTCAGTCCTAGTGACTTGCTTGGCAATTCCAGACGCCGCGTGATCACGATGCTCTGCCATCCCAGATGCTCCTTCGTGAACGACAACACGTGCCCGAGTAACCGAGGGACCCGTTGAGGGTGACGCGCTGTTGTCCGCGGCGATCGCCACCGCCAGCCGCCACCGCGTCGAGATGCTCCCCTGCCGAGTTGCGCTGATTGAAACTTGGTGCCGTTCAGGGTAACATCATCATAGGAGCGTCCGTTTCGGCCTGTCAAGGGCTTCACGCACAATCGGGGTGGACCGTGCCTCCACATCCGTCATGGGCGGCGGTGCCCGCGACGCCGAGCCGACCGAAATATCAGCTCGAGTGCGTCGAGCGCGTCATGCAGGTGCTCGACTGCTTCACGCTCGAAACGCCCGAGTTGCGCCTCACGGATCTCAGCGAACGCCTGCGCCTTTCGAAAGCGCAGGTGCTGCGTATTCTTTCGACGCTCGAATCGGGAGGGTATCTCACTCGCGACCCCGTCACCAAACGCTACCGGCTCGGCGTCCACCTCTTCCACCTCGGCACCGTGGCGCGGCAGCAGATGGACATCCGACGCGTCGCCCAGCCACAGCTCCGCTGGCTCCTCGAAGAGACTCAGGAGACAGCGGCGCTCTTCGTGCCCGATCCCCTTGGCCCGATCTGCGTCGATGTTCTGCAGAGTCCGAAGGCGATGCGCGTCTTCGCCCAGCTCGGCTCACGGATGCCCTGGAACGCTGGCACCTCACCCAAGGTGATCCTCGCTCACCTACCGGAGGAGGAGCGCGAACGCTTCTTGTCCCAAGCCGATCTGAAGCGCTACACGCCGTACACTGTCACCGACCCCGACGCCCTGCGTGAGGTCCTCTGCCAGATCCGCCGGGACGGCTACCACATTGGAGACCGCGACCTCGACGAAGGCGCCATGGGCATCGGCGCCCCCATCTTCGACCACGCCGGACGTATCGCCGGCGCCATCGGCGTCGCCGCCCCCGCCACCCGCCTCCCCAACCACGAAGTCGCCCGCTTCGTCGATCTGGTCCGCACGGCAACCTCCGAGATCTCCCGCCAGCTCGGCTACCACCTGGTCCAGTCGCGGGCCGCCGACGATTGACGGACGACGGCCCCCCGTCCGCTCACACCAGCCTCATCGCCGCCCTCAGCGCGTGCTCGATCCGGTTACGCTCTCGCACCAGCTTCGTCCGCAAGAAATGGAACTCATCTGACCCAGCAGGCAGCGACGCCAGCTTCCCTGCCTCCGACAGCCCAGGCGCCGGCTTCGTCCCCAGCGCCAAATCGTGCTCGAACGGCCCCGACCGGGTGTAGTTCACCGGAATCAGCAACCGGCCCAATGACCTTGACCGCGCATTCGCGGCGACCGCGTCACTCGGCTGCCCAGCACCTCGGATCGCGCCAGCGGCATCGCGCGCCAGCTTCACCGTTCCTGAAAGGTCGATCGCCTCGCCCGCGTCCCGATCGTAATGCTCAACAGCCGACGCGATTTCATCCGCGCCCGCGGCCGGGTCGAGCGGCAGACGTTCTAATGTGCAGAGCCGCCAGAGGGTCTCCGCGTAGACTCCGGCGTCCCGCGCGAAATTGTCCGGGTCGATCTTGTCGAGCGTGTCCTCGGTCGTGTGCCACCACCAACCAAGGCCGCCACCCTTGGCGCCGCCGCCGAGCAGTTGCGCCAACGCCGCGCCGGTCGCCGAATCGTCCCGCGCCTGCTCCGAGAGGGAGGCGAAGACCGTCGGCACGCCGTGCCCCCAGAATGATTGGTCGCTCGACCGGCTGATGCGCTTGTAGTCCAGGTCCGTGCCCACCGTTTCGGCCATCAGCTGCCGGGCGAAGCCGAAGGTCTCGGCCATCGTCGGCGCTTCCTCCAACACCGTCGCGCCCGTGGCCCCGACCGAGTCGACGTTGACGTGGCAGGCGCACCGCTCGTGGATATCGTGCCAGAAAGCGTCCGCGTACCACGTCGACCCGGCATAGCGTCCGTGTGAGTGCCCGGACCAAAACGCGATCCGTGCCCCGCGGCCGAGCTCGCCCCGCCTCGCCGCCAGCAATCGCGCAACCTCCAGTTGCGTCGCGTTCGCGGTCCCGTTGTCCATTGCGCCGTAGTGCCACGAATCGACGTGCCCGCTGAAGAGGACGAACGAGTCGTCCGCGTTCCCCGGCAGATCGCCGGTCAACGTCGGAATCTTGACCCACTGCCTGAACGGCTCTGTTACCAGCCTCGCCCGCGCGCTGCCTTGCGTTAGCAGCTCCTTCAACCGGTCACCATCCTCCCGAGCAATTCCTACGGACGGGACAGTCGGCAGCAGTCCGCCGGTCTCCGGCGTCGGCGTGCCCCAGACCGGCGAGATGCACATCTCGTGAATGTGCTCATCGTTGACGTGGATCTGCCCGACCGCTCCCGCCCGCTCGGCTGCTTGTGCCTTGGCCGGCATCGCCAGCCCGTCGGTCAGCACAATCTTGCCCGCCGCGTCGACTCCATCGTAGTCGCCGCCCAACCCAGAGCCGGCATAGACGATCGCCGCCTCGATCCCCTCCGCACCGGTGCCAGGGCTTAGCGAGTAGCCATTCGCGATGATCTCCGCCATCGTTGGCTCGACCAAGACCAGCGCCGCGCTCCGCGGATAACCGATCAGGGCATCACTTTCGTAGCGGTTCACCTCGAAGCCGAACGCCTTGAGCTGGCGCTCGATATAGTCGAACGCCCGCGCTTCCTCCGGTGTGCCCGAGAGTCGTATCTCCCTCGATATCGCGCGCAGATGCCGATCCAACTCCAAACCCTCGACGGCGGCGAACATGGATGTCACCAGGTTTTCTCCTCCGCTCCCGGCCTCCCACCATTGCGGGCCGAAAAGCTACCGTCACTCTCGCGCAAACGCCGCGTCGAACGCCGTCGCGGACGCCGGGAAGTCGTGGCGTCGGACCAGGGCGAGCGCTTCGGGCGCCCCATATTCCCGGTCCATGCCACTGTCCTCCCACTCGATCGACAGCGGACCGTTGTAGCCGATCCGGTTCAGCGCTCGCACAATCGGGTCCCACTTCACGTCACCCCGGCCAGGTGAGACGAAGTCCCATCCCCGCCGTGAGTCACCGAAGTCGAGATGCGACGAGAGTATGCTGCTCCGCCCCGTCAACTGCACCCGCGAATCCTTGACGTGGACGTGGTAAATCCGGTCCGGGAACTCCTCGATTAACGCCACCGGGTTGATGAACTGATGGATGAAGTGGCTCGGATCGAAGTTGAACCCGAAGGCGGGATGGTTCCCGATCGCGTCCAACGCCCGGCGCGCGGTAATCAAGTCGTAGGCGATCTCAGTCGGATGTACCTCCAACCCGAACCTGATGCCCTCTCCTTGGAAGATGTCCATGATCGGCCGCCAGCGATCGGCAAAGTCGGTGTAACCCACGTCGATGTCCGCCTGGCTGGTCGGCGGGAAGAAATAGAGCTTGCCCCAAACGCTGCTGCCGGTAAAACCATTGACCACGTCCACGCCAAATAGTTTCGCCGCCCGCGCCGCATTCGCCACGTCCTCGGCCGCGCGCTGCCGCACACCCTCTGGCGCGCCGTCGCCCCAGATCCGCGGCGGCAGAATCGCCTTGTGGCGCTCGTCGATCGGATCGCAGACGCACTGACCGACGAGGTGCGTGCTGATCGCCCAGCAGCCCAGCCCGTGTTGGTCGAGCAGATCGCGCTTCTCTCGCACGTAGCGATCGCTCGAAAGCGCCTGCTCGACATCGAAGTGGTCGCCCCAGCAGGCGAGTTCCAACCCGTCGAAGCCCCACGCTTTGACCTTCTCCGCCAGCGTCGCCAGCGGCAGGTCGGCCCATTGTCCGGTAAAGAGCGTCACCGGTCGCGGCATCGTTTCCTCCTTCAGCTCCTGGTAGTCAAAGGCTCGCCCTTCAGTTAGCAACCTTAAATCCGGTTCCGGCCGCAATGTCAAACCGCGACCTCACACGGTACGATTCGCGCCTGCCATACTGATACTGCCCACAAATGTGAGAGCCGCACACATGAGGAGGATCTATGACGTCGATTCTGGCCGAAATGTTCAAGCACAACCTCTGGGCTAACCTGCGCATGCTCGACGCCTGCGCCAAGGTAGACGATCACATTCTGGACGTCGCCATCGTCGGCACCTTCGGCACGATCCGCGAGATGCTCATCCACCTCGTCGGAGCGGAAGAAGGCTACGGGGCACGCCCTCTGGGAGAAGCACCCTCCTCTCGGCTGCCCGCGTCGATCAGCGTCGCGGAACTTCGAGAGATAGCCGTCAAGAACGGGGAAAGACTCATTGCCGCGGCCGAGCGAGGCAATGTGGACCGCGTCATCGAAGGCGCCTGGCTAGAAAACGGTGAACCGTTCGCCCACCCGCTTTCCACCTTTTTCATCCAGGCGATCAACCACGGAACCGATCACCGTTCCCAGATCGCGACGACGCTCACCCAGCAAGGCGTCGAACCACCTGAAGTCGACGGCTGGACCTACGACGAGCATGTCGCGGGCAACGCACCGGGTTAGCCTGCCGGCATGATCACGACGAGGAAAGGACCAAACCGGATGCGGCGCCATGCTCACACGGTCATCGTCGGCGCCGGCATCGTCGGCTGCTCGGCCGCCTACTTTCTCGCCAAAGGTGGGATGACCGATGTCGTCGTGATCGACCGCGGCCCGCTCTTTCGCACCGGCGGCTCGACGTCCCACGCGCCCGGCCTCGTCTTTCAGAACAACGCGTCCCGCACCGTCAGCAAACTCGCCCAATGGACCGTGGAGACCTACCTCGACGTGTCGGCCGACGGCGAGCCGTGCTACTTCCCCGCTTCCAGCGTCGAGGTGGCGACGACCGAGGCGCGGTGGGCCGATCTCCACCGCAAGGTCGGCTTTGCTCGTTCCTGGGGAATCGACGCCTCACTTCTTTCTCCCGACGAGACAGTCCAGCAGGTGCCGTTGATCAACCCGGATCGCATACTGGGCGCTATACATGTGCGCCACGACGGTGTCGCCCGCGCGGTCACCATCGCCGGTCGCCTTGCCAAACGCGCCGAGGCGCTCGGCGTCGAATTTGTCGGCGACACCATCGTTACGGTCTTCGACATCCGCGACGGCCGTGTCCGTGGCATCACGACGAGCATGGGGCACATCGAAGCCGAGCGCGTGCTCATCTGTGGCGGCATCTGGGGTCCGTTGCTCGGCGAGATGGCAGGCGTCCCGATCCCCCTCCAACCCTGCGCCCATCCCTACGTCCGAACTGCACCGATTCCCGAGCTATGCGGAGTCGACGGCATCGTCCAGCCGATCGTGCGCCATCAAGACGCCTCGATGTACCTCTGGCAAGAGGGCGAGCGGATTGGCATCGGCAGCTACCGCCACGAGCCGAAGCTTGTCAGCCCTGCCGTCATCCGCGACGAGCCGACCGCGGAGCTTCCCTTCGACGACGAGAAGATGGCGTTCGGTCGCCGCGAGGCCGCGCGATTGATGCCCGCGCTGCGAGGTCACGGCGTCACCGACCGCGTCTATGGCATGTTCTCCTTTACTCCAGATGCCCAATCGCTGATCGGCGAAGTCGCCTCTGTCCGCGGCCTTTGGCTTGGCGAGGCGATTTGGGTCACACATGGGGCCGGCGCCGGCCGCGCGATCGCCGACCTGATGCTGACCGGCGCCTGCGACCTCGATCTCCGTGAGGTCGATCCCAATCGCTTCGCGCCCCACGTCGCCGATCGCACCTTTGTTGAGATTCGCGGCGCACAGAACTACCGCGAGGTCTATGACGTCATCCATCCGCGCCAGCAGATCGAGCGTCCGCGCGGCCTGCGCCGCGCCCCCTGGTACGATCGCCAACGCGAAATAGGCGCACATTTCTTCGAATCGAACGGCTGGGAACGCGCCCATTGGTACGAAGCCAACGTCGATCTCCCCCGCCCTGTAGCCGGCGCGTCGCGGACCGGCTGGAGCGCCGTCGAGTGGTCGCCGATCGCCGCTGCCGAACATCGCGCGACCCGCGAGCGCGTCAGTTTGTTCGACCTCGCGACTTTTATGAAGATCGAAGTCAGCGGACCAAACGCCCTACCTGCTCTCGAACGGCTCTCGTGCAGCGATGTCGATCGACCCGTTGGCCGCGTTGCCTACGCGCTCTTGCTCAATCAATCCGGCGGCATTGAAAGTGACCTAACGATCACCCGGCTCGAATCCGACCGCTTCCTGATTCTGGCCGGCAGCGCCAGCGGCCCGCGCGACCTTGCCTGGATCCAACGCCACACTCGCGACCTCGACGGCGTCGAAATCCGCGACGTCACCTCCGCCTGGTGCGGGCTCGGTCTCTGGGGTCCGGAGGCGCCGGACATCTTGTCCGCACTCGTCGACGACGATCTGGCCGAGCGCGCATTCCCGCCGTATGCTGCCCGTCGCATCTTTGTCGCCGGCATTCCCTGCCTGGCGCTTCGGCTTTCCTACGTCGGCGAGGACGGCTGGGAGGTGCACGTCCCAACCGAGTACGGCGGCGCGCTCTGGGACGCGCTGTGGGAGGCCGGCCGACCACGCGGGCTGATCGCCGCGGGCAACGCCGCGATGGACTCCCTCCGTCTCGAACGCGGGTTCCGCGCCCTCGGCACCGACCTGCGCGCCGAGTTCACGCCTCACGAAGCGGGACTTTCGTTCGCCGTTACTCGTCGGCGCGATAGCTACATCGGCCACGCGGCCCTGGCCAAACGCGCGACGAGATGCCACCTGTCCTGTCTGTTGCTCGACGATGCGAGCGTCGTTCTGACCGCCAACGAACCGATCCTGGCGGACGGCGTGGTGGTTGGTCACGTCACCAGCGCCAGCTTTGGCTACACCATCGGGAGGAGCATCGCCTACGGTTACCTCCCGGTTGAGCTGGCACAGCCAGGCGCACGGCTCCAGATTGAGTCCTTCGGCGTGTGCCATACGGCCGTCGTCGCCGCCGAACCCTTGTATGATCGCCGGGTTCGGCCGGATGCCAGACATGCCGTCCATGCCGCCGCCGCCCGCTGACAGAAGAGGGAAGGAAACCCGATGCCGCGCGTCATCGTCTTTGACGTCAACGAAACGCTGCTTGACCTCAAAACGCTCGATCCGCACTTTGAGCATCTCTTCGGCGATGCTTCGGCCCGGCGAGAGTGGTTCGGTCAACTCCTGCAATCGGCGCTCGTCGCGACGGTCACCGGCGCCTACACGCCGTTCGGCCAGATCGGGATGACGGCGCTGGACATGCTCGCCGCGCGTCGTGGCCGCTCGCTCACCGACGAAGAGCGGCAGGTCATCCGCGACGGCATGGCCCACCTGCCGCCCCATCCCGAGGTGCGTGAAAGCCTCGCTCGCATGCGCGATGCCGGCTTCCGTCTCGCCGCCCTCACCAATTCGACCGCCCAGGTCGCCGAGACGCAACTCGGCAATGCTGGCATCCGCGAACTCTTTGAGCAGGCGCTCTCCGCCGACACCGTCCACCGCCTGAAGCCCGCGCCGGAGCCGTACCGGATGGCGGCCGAGAGCCTTGGCGTGCCAATCGACCAGATCCGCATGGTCGCCGCCCACGCTTGGGACATCGCGGGCGCGCTTCGCGCCGGATGCGCCGCCGCCTTCGTCGCCCGCCCCGGCATGGTGCTTGATCCGCTCGTTCCCGCGCCGGATATCATCGGCGCCGACCTCTCCGAGGTGGCCGAAAAGATCATCGGCGCCGAAATCTGATCGACCACAACGCAAAGGGAACCCATGACTCGTCTGCACCAAAACGAGGCCACCGCACGCGCTGAGTCCACCATGCGGTTCGAGCCCACGGAGGATGGCGCGACTAAAGCCGCCCTCGTGGTCGACGGCGCGGAGGTGAGCCGCGCTTACATCATCCCCTTCACCATTCGCATCGGCGCGGCCACGGTCCGCATGGACGGCATCGGCGGGGTCGCGACGCCCGAGGAATACCGGAACCGCGGCTACTCCCGGCTCGTCCTCCAAGCCGCCGTCGACCACATGCGGGAGGGTGATGCCGCCCTCTCCACCCTCTACGGCATCGCCGACTTCTACCCGAAGTTTGGCTACGCGACACTTGGCCCGTATCACGTGATCCGGCTGACTGCACCGTCTCGAATTCCCGACCTCCCATCTGGCCATATGGTCCGGCCGCTCCGAGGCTCTGATCTCTTCGCCGCGTTCAATCTCTATGAGCAAGCGACGATGAATCTCGTCGGACCGGTGGTCCGCGACCGTTCGAGTCGATCCGCGAACCGCCTCGCCGAAGCCGTCGCACAGCCCGACGATTGCCGGGTGGTTGTCCGTGAACCGGATCACGTTGTTGCCTATATTTGGCGAGGAAATCACACATGGTGGACGACCGAGCGCGGCCGACATTCCCCGAACGCCTTACCGATCGCAGAAATCGTCGCCGAAAACACATCCGCCGCCGGCGCCGCCCTCGGAGCCGCTCGCCGTTGGGCCATCGAATCCGGCAAAACGGAGATTCTTTTCTCAGCGCCTCCAGACGATCCGGTGGCGTCGGCCGCGATGTTCCTCAATTGCCGCTTCGAGACGTTCCACGCACGCGATGCCGACTTCATGGGCCGCTGCCTCGGATTATCAAAACTCTTCACCGCGCTGGCGCCCGAACTTTCCCGCCGGATCAGCGGGGTCCGCTCGGACTTCACGGGTCAGCTTCATTTCGTCACCGATGAGGGTTCAGCGACCCTTGCGGTGACTCCTGACACCGTCACCCTCTCATCTGGCAGCCAGGGACAGTCAGCATCGCACGAGCTCACCGTCCGCTTACCCCAATGCGAACTTGCCCGCCTCGTCTTCGGCGGCTTTCCGCCCCACGAAGTCCTCACCCGCCTATCCGACCCGCCTTCCGATCAAACCTCGGACCTCCTGTTAATCCTCTTCCCTCGGCGCCATCCGTACATCTATCCGACGGATTGGTTCTAAGTCCGATTGTTTCTGGTAGGGGTTGATGGTCACGTTGGGGTCCAGAACTTGCGAGTAGCGTTGTTGCAAGGAATGGCTCCAACCAAAGGACGCTCCGCTTTGAATACGTACAACCTCATCAAGATCGCCATCGAGGATAGGCTCCAGGTCGTCGCCACATACGACGGCCTGGTGCGGCTGTTCTGCCCGCACGCGCTCGGCGTCAAACGAGACGTGCCGCATGCCTTGGTTTATCAATTCGAGGGGGCCAGCAAAAGCGGCCTGCCACCGACGGGCGAGTGGCGCTGCTTGAACGTTGATGACCTCGCGGACGTCAGCCTGCAACCCGGCGAATGGCACTCCGCCGCGAACGTCTTCAACCCACAATCCTGCATGGATCGGATCGACGTGTCCGTCCAACCCTTCCCGCCCTTGGTCTCAGTCGAACCTTGTGAACCGGCCGCTGAACACCCCGGTGAAGCCTGAACAGTTCAGTTGCCCTCGGCCGGTTTTCCGTCAGCACCGTGCAGCGACTGCGCCTCCCGCTCGAACTCCCGGCTCGCCTCGGCCATGCCCGCGGCGGCGGAGCTTGCGTCGGTCCTGGCGAACTCCTCTAATTCGTGGCTGAGCTCCTCTAACTCCTCGCCGCCGGCCATCATGGAGACGACTTCCTCGCGGCTAACGTCCGCCTTCGAAAATGTGCCGTAGCTTCGCCCTCGGTTCAAGAGCGTAAACCGGTCGCCAATCGGGTAGGCGTGATGGACGTTGTGAGTGATGAAGATGACCCCGAGACCGCGCGCTCTCGCCTGGGCGATGTACCGCAACACGACCCCGGCCTCTTTCACCCCTAACGCCGCCGTTGGCTCGTCGAGGATAAGGACTTTCGCGCCGAAGTAGACGGCGCGGGCAATCGCTACCGATTGCCGCTCGCCACCGGAGAGGGTGCCCACCGGCTGCGCCGTGTCGCGGACGTGGATTCCCATTTTGGCGAGTTCGTCTCGCGTGATCCGGTCGGCCGTTGCCAGGTCGAATCGCCGCAGCGGTCCCCAGCCGACGGACGGTTCCGATCCCAGGAAGAAGTTCCGCGAGATGCTCATCAGCGGGATCATCGCCAGGTCTTGGTAGACTGTCGCGATCCCGTGGTTCAGCGCGTCGCGCGGCGACTCGAAGCGGACATCCCTCCCCTCGACCCGGTAGTGCCCTTCGTCGGGCCGGTGGACGCCGGAAAAGATCTTGATCAGCGTCGACTTGCCCGCGCCATTGTCACCGAGCAGGCACATCACTTCGCCCGGAAATACGCTCATCGAGATATCTTTGAGCGCAATCACGCTCCCGAAATACTTCGAAACGTGCTCGACTTCGACCAGCGGCGCCGCCCGCGCGTTCATCAGCGCGCCTCCATCGCGCGCACGCGGATGAAACGGTTCACCAACACGGCGATGACCAGCATCGCGCCCAGGACCGCTTCTTCCCAGCCGGGGCTGACACCGGCGTAGACATTCCCGAGGTTGACCATGCCGTAGATCAATGCGCCAAAGACGGCGCCGATTGCCGATCCATAGCCGCCGGTCAACAGTGTGCCGCCGATGACCGCGGCGATGATCGCCGTGAACTCGCGCCCTTCTCCGCGCGTGACGTCCGCGCCCTTCGTCGACAAGACCTGAATGACGGCAACGAGCCAACCGGCAACGGCCGTGGAGATGAAGAGTGCGATCTTCACCAACCCAACGGGCACGCCGATATTGCGCGCCGCCTGCAAACTCCCGCCCACGCCAAAGATCCAATTGCCGAATGAGGTGCGCAGCAGGACCCACGTCGCTAATGCCGCGATCCCGATCCACCAAAGGATCGAGACGGCGAAGTCTGCCCCGCCGATATCCACCGACGACGCGAAGAGCGCCCGCATCGACAGGTATCCCGGCACGTCGTCCAGCCGGCCGACCTGCGTCCGGCCGGTCACGCGGCGCGTAATCCCGGTCGTCACGCCGCTGATCACCAGCAACGTGCCGAGGGTGATGATGAACGACGGCAGCCCCGTTCGCAGCACCATGTAGCCGTTGGCGAGGCCAACGAGCACGGCAAACGCCAGCGACGCAACCAGGGCAAGCCAGATATTCCAGCCGTACTCGACGCTGAGCAGGGCCAGGATCATGCCGCAGCCGCCGATGACTGAGCCAATCGAGAGGTCGAACTCTCCGCCGATCATCAGCAGCGCGACGGCGACCGCGAGGATGCCGAGCTCGGCCGCGACTTCGAGGTAGTTCGCCGTCGCTCGGAGCGAGACAAAGCCCCGGTCATTTGCGTAGATCGCATAGAAGGTCCAGACCGCGATCGCCCCGACGACCGCGCCCATCTCCGGCCGCATCAGCAAACGTCGCAGCGGACTGGTCCGCGCGACCCGTTCGTCGGCGGACGTGGCGGATTGGACGGCGGCGTCCCGCGTCACGCCCATCGCGATTTCCTCGTCAGTAGGTGGACGGGCGACCATCCAGGTGCCGGACGGTCGCCCGTCGTCTCTGTCTAGCTACCGGGTACCTGCTTCAGTGAGCGCAATCACTTGAGCCGCGTTTTCTTGGGTCACGAAGCCGGGTCCGGTCATCAGGACCGGATTGGCGATCGTGTTCAGGTTGGTCGCGTTCAGCGTCAGCAGCACGATGGGCAGGTAGCCCTGGAGGTACTGCTGCTGGTCGATGGCGAAGAGCATGTCGCCAGCGACGATCGCTTCCAGCACGTCGGACGACAGGTCGAACGTCGCCAACGTGACCGTGCCGAGCATATCGGCCGCGCGCAGCGCTTCGAGCGCCGGCGTCGCGCCGGTCGGCCCGAGCGCGAGGACGCCGTTGACCTCCGCGTCCGCCGTCACGGCCGCCTCGATTCGCTGCTGCGCGCCGGTCGGGTCGTTGAGATCGACTTCGAGCACCTCGACCGTCCCGCCCGATTCGGCGAGGCCGTCGGTGAATCCGCGGCAGCGCTCGTCGAGCGCGACGTTGCCCACTTCTTGATTGACGCAGATGGCGGTGGTGACCCCGGCCTCGCCCATGCGCTGACCGGCTCCTACGCCCGCCTCGTACTCGGTCTGCCCGACGTGGGTGAGGACACCGAGTTCCTCGGCCACGTCGCTGCCGGAGTTCATTGATATGACGGGAATGCCCGCCTCGACGGCCGCTCGGATCGGGTCACCGAGCGCGTCCGCATCCGGCACCGAGACGACGAGGCCGTCCGGCTGCGAGGCGACGGCCGCATCGATGAGCTGCGCCATCGCCACCATGTCGAAGGTGTCCGGCGCTTGGTACTCGACCTCGACGCCCATATCTTCTCCGGCTTGGGTGACCCCGTTCTGGACGACCGACCAGAAGGGATCCGAGGCCTGTCCGTGCGAGACGACGATGAAGCGCAAGTCGGCCCGCGCCGGGATCTCGTCCTGGCCGCGCACGGCGCTCACGCCGGCGCCGAGACCAACGAGCGTGAGACAGAGCAACGCCACCGTTCTGATGGTGCGATTCATTGCGTCCTCCTTACAGAGATTGTGGTGCGGACGACCCACGAGCGCCGCTGCCCGTGGGAGGTGGCTGCCGGTGTGTAGATGCCGGCGCTTACCTTACATAACATACCTCGACGTTTAAGAGCCTCCGTCCTCCTGGTGGAACACCGGAACATCACTCGACGGCCCTTCGCTTTCCGCTGGCGACCGCCACGCTCCACCAGCTTTCGTGGCCGATCCCCGACCGCAAAAGTTCCATTTGGGCTTGTTGGTCGCGCCAGTATGCACCATTGGCCCGCGCCGAATGCAACTCTTTCACGGTCAGTCGGCCGCGAGCCATCCGGCGCGCGCGAGGATCTCTGCCGCCAACTCCGCCGGCGACGCCTCGCTCGCATCGACGACCAAGTTTCCAATGCCGTTCCGCTCCAACAACTCCGCGAGTTCCACTGCCCGCGCGAGATGCCACTCCAATCCGGACCCGGAATCCCGCCGCCGCAAGCGCGCGGCGTTCGTCTCCGCGTCGGCGACCAAACGCACGACGACGATGTCTGCCCCCGGAATCGCTCGGCAATACCCTGACAAGTCCGGCGTCTCCACCACGTCGGCCAGCACCAGGCGCCGCGAGCCGGTGGCGCGGCTGTTCCGCCAAACGTCGGCCAGGTTCGCCAAACCGAGTTCTTCATGGAAGGGATCGCCGTCCGGTCGCGGAAAGCTGCTCCGCAAGGCGTCCATGTCAACAATGGTATGGGGGAGTCGCACTTCCTCGAGCCGCTCCGAGATCGCGCCCGCCACCGTCGTCTTGCCGACTCCGACCGGCCCGGTGACGATCAGCACCGGCACCGTTCCCGGTTCTGTTAGTCGCCCCACCGATCCAACCTTTCGCGCCACGCTCAGTTGCACGATTTCGCGCCCGCGCTCATCCTACTGGCAGCGCCACAATCGCGCACAAGCTCAAAAAACGGGCAGACACCGCTTGACTTCCGATGGATCACTCGTAACATGAAACGACGGTCCATGTTTATCGGCGCGGCGAGCGCGCCGGTTCGGCAGTGGGAGGCGACGTGCAAACAACGGCGGCGGCTCGGCTCTTCGAGATCTTGCGGGCGGAGCTCTATACCGCCGTCGTATCCGACATCCTCGACAGCCTCGGCCATCGGAATCAGGCGATGGACGCCACCATCCGCCCTGTCTACCCCGGCGCCGTCGTCGCCGGCCGTGCCCACACCGCCCTCTCGACCGACGTCTACGCCCTCCCCGCCGACCCGTATAGCATGGAGATCGCGGCGATCGACAGCCTCAAACCGGACGACGTCCTGGTGGCGGCGACCAATCGATCGACGCGCACCTGCTTCTGGGGCGAATTGCTCTCGACCGCTGCTCGCGCGCGCGGCGCAGCCGGCGCCGTGATTGACGGCTATACCAGAGACGCGCTCCGCATCGAGCGGATGAGCTTTCCCGTGTTTGCTACCGGCATGCGCCCTGTCGACTCTGCCGGCCGAGGGTTGGTCGTCGCCTACAGCGAACCGGTCCTCTGCGGTGGCGTCATCGTCGCCGAAGGCGACGTCGTCTTCGGCGACGCCGACGGCATCGTCGTCATCCCGCGGGCCATCGAGGAAGCAGTCATCGAACGCGCCCGCGAAAAAGTCGCCGGCGAGAACCGCGCCCGCCTCGACCTCGAACGCGGCGACTTCCTCCGCGACGTCTACGACCGCTACGGCGTCCTCTAGTCAAGTCACCTTATGGAGCCAACCAGATGATCATCGACGTCCACACCCACACACCGCGCTTCCGCGACGCCATTCCGGACGACATCGGCCCACGGGTCGAATCGAAGTGGAGCCCCGGCCAAGTTCGACCCGTCGTCTACACCTGGGACGAGTACCTCGCCGCCCTCGCACCAGTTGACCGCGCTGTCTGCTTCAACATCGCTGCCGACCCGCGCAACCACGGACTCGTCGACGAGCCCTACGTCGTGCCGACGCCCTCCGTCAACGACGAGACGGCCACCTTCGTCAGCGCCCACCCCGACAAGTTCATCGGTTTTTTGACCGTCCACCCGGCCGATCCCAACGCCCTCGACGAGATGGAACGGTGTACGCAAGACCTGAAGCTGCGCGGCGTCAAGCTCGGCCCCAACTATCAGAACTTCGACCCGCTCGGCGAGGAGGCGTTCCGCGTCTACCGCTTCGCCGAGGAGCACCGCCTTCCCGTCCTATTCCACCAGGGCACGTCGCCCGTCCGCTTCGCCGACGTCGACTTCGCCCACCCGCGCCACATGGACCGCATCGCCACCGCCTTCCCCAATCTGACCGTGATCATGGCCCACATCGGCCACCCGTGGCAGATCGACTGCATCGCGGTCGTCCGCAAGCATCCGCACCTCTGGGCCGACATCTCCGGCTCGGTCCTCCGCCCCTGGGGTCATTACCAGGCGATGGTCGCCGCCATGGAATGGGGCGTGCTCGACAAGCTCCTCTTCGCCTCCGACTTCCCCGCCTCGACCCCGGAAGAAACGATGGCGCTCCTCCGCAACGTCAACGCCCCGGCCGCGGGCACCTGCCTCCCCCGCATCCCGGAACGGAAAATCGAGGAGATCATCGAGCGGGACAGCCTTGCTTTGCTTGGCCTGGACTAGGGGGTGCCGGGTAAGGGACTCGAACCTTCGTAGCGACTTTTGCCGTAGTTGCGCGAGTTTTTTGAGTGTGCGGAGCATGATGGCGCCATTTTGGCGCCGCCGCGTTGTCGCGCTCAGGTTCGACGAGGTGTGCCGACGAGCGCACGAATCAGCTTCCGCACAACAGCACAATAATGGGCGTGCGCTGGCTGTAGCCTACATTCAGGACCGGCCTGATAACAGCCATTACCATGCCCTCCTCGTCGCGCCGCCGCGGCTATGCCGATTGGCTCGTTGCCAGGGAGCTTGGCCTGACGCTTGAGGACAACTCGACCGCCGGTTGCGACGCGGTCGGACCTGACTACCACGTCGCGGGGTGCTGGCAGAGCCCGGTTGACGTGGTGCGGGAGGAAGCGCGGTACGTCGCCCATGTGAACGGGCGCCGGGTCATGACTCGTGGTGGTCGTGGACTGGTGCGACGACAATCAGCTATCAGACACAAGCCCTGAGGCACGATCCGCCTCGATCAGTGCCTGGTCGCGCTCGGCTGGATCGCCATACCCAGCCCCGCCGGGCACCGAAACTTCAAACCGGTCGTCTGCCGTCTTGAGTGTGATCTGACCCGAGCCGATCTCCTCCGGTCCGAGCAGCTCGCCATTGAGGCGAATCTCGGTTCGCGGACCGTCGTGACCACCGGTCAATCCCTTTGGTGGGAATCGCAGCCGATCGGGGTTGAGGAAGAACGACAGCGGCCGCTTGTAACCAGGCAGCAGGCCGAACTCGATGCGATGTCCGAAGGCGCCGCGCCAGGTCCCGGCGCCGGCCGACCCCGGTCGCAGGTTGCGGTCGTGGACGAGCACCGGTACCCGCGACTCGAACACCTCGACGGCCACGTTCCGCGCACTGCTCGGGAAGCAGTTGCGGCCGATGCCGTCCCTCCCCTTACTCGCCCCTCGACCACCCGCGACGAAGAAATGTGCGTTAAAGAAGCGACCGTCGTCCTCTTGCCCGTAGGCGTGGACGGAGTGCATCAGCCCGTTGCCGGCCTGGACGCGGTACGGCATAAACGGCTCGAGTGCGCCGAAGATCAGCGGGTGGAGGTGCCAGCCAGTCCGCGTGCGCGATCCCACCGACGCCGGCACGTTGCAGTTCAAGACCGAGCCTTCTGGCGCCTTGATCGTGAACGGTCGGAATGTCCCTTCGTTGGCGGGCACGTTTGGTGAGAGCAGGCACTTGAGGGGGTAGACGGTGTGTGCCCGCGTGTACGTCAATGTGCAATTGATGCCACCCCGAGGCTCCTCCGGGTCGGAGCCGGCGTAATCGACCGTCATCTCGTCGCCCGCGACCGTGATCTCGCACTGTAGCCGGATGGGATGGTCGAGGCCGTCCGCCACGACGTCGCTCCGGTACGTCCCGTCCGGAATCTCGCGGATCGCCTCACGCATCGCGCGCTCCGAGTGCGCCTGAATCTCCCTGGCGACACCGGCAAGGCTGGGCAGTTGATACTCCTGCAGCAGCGAGACGATGCGGCGCGCGCCGAGTTCATTCGCCGTGATCTGCGCTTCGATGTCCGTCAGTACCATGTCCGGCGTACGGACATTCTCCTGAATGAAGCCGTGCACCGCCTCGTTGAGTTCGCCGGCAGCGTAGAGCTTGAGGATCGGAATGCGCAGCCCTTCCTCGTACACATCCCGCACGGTGCGACTCGTGAGAGAGCCGCCGATGCTGGAGGTGTGCGCGATCGTAACGGCAAATCCCACCACCTGATCGCCCAGAAACACCGGCGTGATCGCGGCGATGTCGTCGAGGTGACCGGCGCAGAGCCAGGGATCATTGGTGACGTAAACGTCGCCGGGGCGCATCGTCTCGACCGGATTCCGTACCAGCACCGCCCGGGTCACCGTGGGCATGACGATGTTGAAGACCGGCATGCTTCGGTTCGAGTGGGCGACCGAGTTGCCCGCGGCATCCAGGATCTCGCACCCGAAGTCCTGGGCGGCGCCGATGATCGTGGAGACGGCTGTGCGAAGGACCGTGGTCCACATGTCGTCGGTGATACCGATCAGCCGGCTCCAAATGATCCCAAGGCTGATGGGATCGAACGAGTCAGGTGTTTCGGATGTCGTCCGCGTCGTCATGCGTACACCTCCGTCCCCAGCGTGATCACGAGATTGCGGTACCCGTCGACGTCGACCGTGCAGTCGGGAGGAACGACCACTGTCGCCTCGCGCTCTTCGACGACACAGGGGCCGGAGAACGTCGCTCCTGGGCACAGTTTGTACCGGTCGTAGACCGGGCATATCTGGTAGCCGGCTCCCGGCGTGGTGAAGTAAATCTCGCGCTCCTTCTTCCGTGCCTCGGTAGCATCGCCCTCCCTTGCTCCTTCCCTCGAGAGATGGAAGACGATCCGCGAGGACTCCGCTTCGAGATGCCAGTTGAGCACCTCAACGGCCAGCCCGGCCGGCACACGGCCATAGACGTCCGTGTATCGCTCCTTGAACGCGCTGACGATGTCACCTACGCTGCCCTTGGTGGGAATCGCGCCGGGCAGCTCAACGCGAAGCTCGTGATACTGGCCGGCGAATCGCATATCCAACGCGCCGCTGTACTGCCACGTCTCAGCGGCGGGCACACCTGAGAAGGCAGTGCTCGCCTCCTCGCGCATGTCTTCGTAGAGGCGCGCAACATGGCTCCAGTCAGCCGCTTCGAGTGGCGTCATGTACGACCGCACCAGCGGCAGAGCCATGGGCGCGGTGAGCGCGCCGATCGCGGAGGCAACGCCGGCGCCGAAGGGCGCGATGACCGTGCGAATGCCAAGGACCCGAGCCACCTCGACCGCGTGGGCTGGACCGGCTCCACCGAAGGCGACCATCGCCACGTTGCGCGGGTCCCGATTCCGCTCGATCAGGTGGGTTCTGGCCGCCTGCGCCATGTTTTCGTTGACCGTCATATGGATGCCCCAGGCGGCGTCCGTTGAGACGAGGTTGAGCTTCGACGCAATGTGCCGCGCGATCGCCGACTTCGCCAGCTCGAGCTTGAGCGTCATTCGACCACCGAGGAAGTAGCCCGGGTCGAGATACCCGAGAAGGGTGTTGCCGTCCGTTACGGTCGGCAGCTCACCTCCCAGGCCGTAGCTGGCCGGCCCGGGGTCCGCTTCCGCGCTCTGGGGACCGACGCTTAGTAGACCTAGTTCGTTGATGTGGGCGATGCTGCCGCCGCCGGCGCCGATCTCGATCAGGTCGACCGTCGGCGCCATGATCGGCAAGCCACTTCCCGGTTTGAACCGGTGGACGCGATCGGCTTCCAGCATGCCGGCGACCGCCGGCTTGCCGTGCTCGATCAGACAGGCCTTTGCCGTCGTGCCTCCCATATCGAAGGACAGCACATGGTCGTACCCCGCGAGCTTGCCGAAGTACCCGGCCGCAAACGCGCCCGCGGCCGGCCCGGATTCCAGCAGGCGAATCGGGAACTCCATGGCAGCTTCCGCGGTTGTGATCCCGCCCGACGAAAGCATCAGGTACAGCGGCCGCTCATAACCGAGTCGCCGCAGCTCGCCGAGCAGGTCCTGCAGATAGTTCCGCAGTAACGGCTTCACGTATGCGTCCGCGGCCACCGTGGAGGTTCGCTCGTACTCCCCCATGATGGGCGCCACACGAGACGACAGCGATACCGAGACGTCTGGGGCCATCTCGGCGATGATCTCGGCGATGCGACGCTCGTGATCCGGGTTGCGGTAGGCATGGACGAGCGAGACCGCGATCGACCGCACTCCGCGCTCGACCAAATCCCCGACCTGTGCCCGAACACACGCCTCATCCAACGCCACAAGGACATCACCGTCGCGGGTCACACGCTCGACGACTTCCCGTCGCAGCTCCCGCGGCACGATAGGTGGCGGGTACGGTGCGAAGAGATCATAGATGTCGTAGATCTGCTCGATACCGATCTCGAGGACGTCACGAAAGCCCTTGGTGGTGAGCAATCCTGTCTTCACGCTGGTACGGGCCACGATCGCGTTGGTGACGATGGTTGTGCTGTGGACAGCGTAATGAATCTGATCGGGCCGCGCGCCGACCATCTCCAGCAACTCCCGCCATCCGGTGATGACCGCGCTGGCTGGTCGTCGCGCATCGGTCAGCACCTTGTGGAACGCCGCCGTCGCACCCGCTTCCATATCGAAGAGGACGAAGTCGGTGAACGTGCCGCCGACGTCAACGCTGATCGCATAGCTTGTCGCCACCCAAGGTGCTCCTGCGTGACACCGCATATTGTCTGTGCGGCTACTCACTCAACTCGGCAATCAGACGAGCCGCTAATGTTCGGGCCAGCACAACCGGACCGCCGAAGCTCCGGCGAGCGGCGGATTTCATCGCCAGGTCGTAGCCGAAACAGTCCATGAACAGCACAGATACGCCGGCGTCACGGGCCGCGCTACTGGCACGTTCGATGGCGGCAAGCGGATCGCCATCATAGGGACTTGCGGGGAAGACATGGACGTCTGTCACGCCGCGTTCATGCCATTTGCCCAGCGATTGCTCTCGCTGCGACTCCAAGGGGATGAGCGCGCCGATGCACCCACCACCCGCCAGGCCGGTAACGGCCCCATAGAGCGCCTCCTGGGGGAGCAGAAGCGGTTTGGTGTGCTCGAAGGGCGGGAACGCGCCGGTGCACATCAGCAACGTGGCGTCGACAGCTTCAGTGTCTTCGTCTTCCAGATCGCGGATCTGCTTCTGGAGTCGCTCGAGGATTGCCGGCTTCCCAATCTCAACGGAGCGACCACTTCTGAGCAGCGTGACGAGTCGATATTCCGATGCGTCCCTGGGCGCGATCCGCGCGATCTCCTCGTCGGACATCCCATCGAGCGCGCCCCGCTCGACCACCCTCGTCCGCGGCCCGAGCACCGCGCGGACGTCATCTCCAAGCTTGTCGACACGGGGGGACTGCCCAATGGTGAGGACACCGATCGTGCGAATTGAGTTGCCGCCGCGGGAATTTTCCGGCGGGTTGAGGATTTCCGCGGTCCGTGCTGTTTCCGTCATGACCGGCCTCGACTGTAGAGAGAATCCAGACCTACGAGACGCTCCGTGATGAGCACGATAACAACCGTCATCAGGATTGTCACGGTCGAGACGGCGGCCGCCGTGGGGTCAAACGAGAATCGCAGGTAATCGAACAACTGGAGCGGCAACGGCGTGCTGCCGACACCGGCAAGCAACAACGAAATGGGGAACTGGTCGAAGCTGATGATGAAGGCGAAGACGGCCCCTGAAACGATGCCGCTCTTGAGGATCGGGAGGGTGATGCGATAGAAGGTGGTCCACGGTCCGGCCCCCAGGCTGCGAGCTGCCTCTTCGAGGCCGCGGTTGAACCGAACCAGCACCGTGCTGACGGTGAGGAAGACATATGGGATCGTGACGATAGTGTGTCCGATGATCAGGTTGATGAAGCTGTTGGTGGTGATGTCCGTCGCATAGAAGAAGATCAGCAGCGCGATACCGGTGAGGATCGCCGGAACCGGTAGCGGCGAGATAATCATGAGCTGGATCAGCGAACGGAACC
>JBOGUE010000353.1:0-3813 GCA_050695955.1 Thermomicrobiales bacterium
GCCCGGGATGGTCTGCAATTGATCCAGCCCGTTCATCGCGAGCATGCCGGTGACGAGCGCGATGCCCTCATCCAAGCGGCGGGCGATGTGGGCGACGTGCGTCGCCTTGCCGCGGACGATGCTGGCGAAGTCGCAATAGAGGAAACGGACAAGACGCAGGTCGGCGACGGCCGCCTGCTCGATCACCCAATCCTTCGAATGCGGTTCGCCTTCGGCCATCACGCGCCTCCGGGGGTTGACGGTCGGTCACTTGCAGGCTGAGTTTCGGGGTGCGGCGCCAGGCTCATCCCCGCGGCGGAATCAGTTCGATCTCGAAGAGCTTTGGCCAGAGTTTGCCGGTGACGAAGATGCGATCGGTTTCCGGGTCGTGCGCGATGCCGTTCAGCACGTCGACTTGAAATTCTTCGCGTTCTTCCTCGGCGAGGAGACCGGTGAAATCGATCCAGCCGATGACCTTGCCGGACGCCGGGTCGATGCGCACCACAAAATCGGTTCTATAGACGTTGGCCCATACCTCGCCATCGACGTACTCCAACTCGTTGAGACGTGGCACCGGGATGTCGCTATCCCGCACGTCGACGTGGTCGATTGCCTCAAACGTCTCCGGGTCGCGGAAGACGAGCCGGCTTGTGCCGTCGCTCATGATCAGCCGCTCGCCGTCGGTGGTCAGCCCCCAGCCCTCGGTCGGGTAGTCGAATATCGCCAACAGTTCGAATGTCTCGCGGTCGTAGACGAAGCAGGTCCGCGTTAACCAGGTGAGCTGATAGATGCGGTCGTCGACGACGGCGATCCCTTCGCCGAAGAGGTCCGGGCCGAGCTCGTGCGATTGCAAGACCTTGCCCGACTCGAGATCGACGCGGCGTAGTGTCGACTCCCCCTCCAGCCCGGTTCCCTCGTAGAGATCGCCGTCGACGTATACCAGCCCTTGCGTGTAGGCGTCGGGGTCGTGCGGGTATTCCTCGACAACGCGGAAGCCGGAGACGGGGGCTATCGGTAAGGCAGGGGTGGCCTCCTGAGCGACAGCCGCCGCCGAACCGAACAAAACAAGCGTGAGCAGTGCGCCCACAAGCACGAACTGTCGATGCACGAACGTGTTTCCTCCTCCCGCCGATCAACCTAGGGCGGTTACGTTAAGGCATGCGGCACGCCACGCACAAGGAGCGCACGTCAAGAGCAAGTCCGCCTGCCGCCTTCCGCCTGCCGCCGCAACCGGCTACCATATCCCCGACGGATCGGACGCACGCCGAAAAGCCATGCAAACAGCAAGGAGCGACTACCGATGGCCAGCATGCAGGCGCCGAGCCTGACGTCGGAGCCAAGCATTACCGAGCGCCAGCTCGAGACCTTGCAGGAGGTCGAGCGGCGCATCCTCTGGCTCTCCACCCAAATCGTCCACCACGCCAACCACGTTCGCCCCAGCACCGACAAGTCGAAGGTCGGCGGCCACCAAGCCTCCTCCGCCTCGGTCGTCTCGATCGTGACCGCGCTCTACTTTCACTTCCTGCGACCCGGCGACCGCGTCTCGATTAAACCCCATGCCTCACCCGTCTATCACGCCGCCCAGTACCTGCTCGGCCGGCTTGACAAGCAGTATCTGACGACGTTGCGCGACTTCGGCGGCCTCCAGGCGTACCCCAGCCGGACGAAGGATCCCGATCCGGTCGACTTCTCCACGGGTTCGGTCGGACTCGGCGCCGTGGCGCCGGTCTTCGCCGCCCTGGCCCACACGTACAGCAAGCTCCACTTCGGCGACGTTACCTCGAACCGCTTCGTCGCCCTCATCGGCGACGCCGAACTGGACGAAGGCAACGTCTGGGAGACGGTCGCCGAAGAGGCGATCCAAGGGCTGGGCAACGTTGTTTGGATCGTCGACCTCAATCGCCAGAGTCTCGACCGGGTCATCCCCGGCGTGCGCGCCGGCCGCTTGAAGGCCCTCTTCGCCGGCGCCGGTTGGCACGTCCTGGAGGCGAAGTACGGCACGCGCCTTAGCGCCGCGATGTCGGGCCAAGACGGCGCTGCCCTGCGCGCCCGCATCGACGAAATGAGCAACGAGGAGTACCAATCGCTCATCCGGCTCAAGGACGGCGCCGAGTTGCGCCGCCGGCTCAGCGCCGTTGCCGACGCCTCTCAGCGCAAGGCAATCCTGGCCTCGGTCGCCACGACCCCCGACGATGAATTGCAGAGTTTGATCGGCAATCTGGGCGGGCACGACCTCCCCGGTCTCATCGACGTCCTCGACCAGGCAGTCGCCGTCACCGACGCGCCGACGGTCATCTTTGCGTACACGGTGAAGGGCCATGGCCTACCGTTCGCAGGCGACCCGCTCAATCACTCGCAACTCCTCAGCCAGGCACAAATGGACACGTTGCGCAAGGCGCTCGGCGTGCCGGAGGAAGACATCTGGGCTGCCTTCGACCCGGAGAGCGCACCCGGCCAGCTCTGCGCCGATTCCGCCGCGAACCTCGCGGCCGAGGAATCCACCGCTCCGCCATTGAACCCGGCAGCCATCCCACACAATCTCGACACCCGTCATCCGAAGCAGACCTCGACCCAGGAGGCTCTCGGCCGCGCCCTGGCCTCGATGGCCGACGTGCCGGACGTCCGCGATCGCCTGGTCACGCTGTCGCCCGACGTGGCAACCTCGACTCATCTTTCGGCCTGGATCAACAAGGCTGGCGTCTTCGCCCGCGAGGCCAGCCATGACTACGAGGAAGGCGCGCAGCGGCTGCTGAAGTGGCAGCCCGCCCCGGCCGGCCACCACATCGAGCTCGGCATCTCCGAGATGAACCTCTTCATGGCGCTCGGCCAGTTTGGGCTTTCCTACGAGCTGACGGGCCAGCACCTGATCCCCCTTGGCACCGTCTATGACCCGTTCGTCTGCCGGGGGCTCGACGCCCTGATCTATAGCCTCTACGTCGGCAGCAAGTTCATCTTCGCCGGCACCCCGGCCGGCGTCTCGCTCAGCCCAGAGGGCGGCGCCCACCAAAGTGCCGTCACCCCGTCCCTCGGCATCGAGCTGCCAGGCGTCGTCTTCTACGAACCGGCCTTCGCCCGCGAAGTCGAATGGGTGCTCCTGGAAGCGGTTCGTCTCTGCTGCGACCGTGGCAAGGACGGTCTCTCGACCTACCTCCGCCTCTCGACCAAAGCGATCGACCAAGGCTTGATGGCCGAGCCGCTCGCCCGCCTTGGCGAAGAAGAATTGCGTCGTCGCGTCCTCGCCGGCGGCTACCGCATCGTCGACCGCCGCATCGCCGCCCCCGATCTCCCGGCCAACGAAATCATCCAGATCTTCGCCGGCGGCATCATGGTGCCGGAGGCGATCGCGGCGGCCAAGCGGCTGCACGATGAAGGCGTCGCCGCCAATGTGATCAATGTCACCAGCTCCGACCGCCTCTTCGACGCCCTTCGTCGCGCCCGCCGTTCGCAACTCAAGGACGCCCGCACGGCGCTCGACCTCGGCCACCTGACGACGCTCATCCCGGAGGAGGAGCGACGCGCCCCGATCGTCACGATTCAGGACGGCGCCTCGCACTCGCTCACCTTCCTCGGGTCCGTCTTCGGCGTCCCGGTCGTCCCGCTCGGCGTCGACGAGTTCGGCCAATCCGGTTCCCGCCAGGCGCTCTACCACGCCACCGGCATCGACACCGATCAGATCGTGAACGCAGGATTGTTGGCGTTGGAGTTGGCCGCCGGATGATTGTGCGGGTGGGACCGACCCGAGACGAGCGACGCTGGCACAGTGGCATGGCGGTCCACACGACGAGATCCAAGAGGAGATCCAAAGGGGAATGACAGATGAAAGCACAGCACGAG
>JBOGUE010000354.1:0-4347 GCA_050695955.1 Thermomicrobiales bacterium
GAGCACCGGTTCGAACCGGGCGCCAGCGCACCGTGTCGTCCACATCACGGCGGCGTCGCGCGCATGGAGCGCATCGGTCTCTCGGCCCGTCGCGTCGCGCACGAGCCGCAACACTTGGGCCACAAAACGCTCGCGAGAACCAAAGTGCCAGCGGCGAACGTCGGTCAGTCGATCCCCGGCGGGCCATCCCCGCGCCAACACCCACCGGGCATCAGACCACTCGCCGAACAGCACGATCTCCCCACCGCGCCAGGCGAAGAGCTCATCGGTCAGATACAGGGTGGTTTGCCGGCGCTCGTGCCGCGCGTCGTCCATGAATGATGGCTCCGCGGAGAGGCGGTGGGCGGCAATCGCGGCCGATCAGCGCACACGGTGACCCGAGACAATACGACTGCACTCATGCTAGCGGTCGCACGCGCTCAAAACACCGGTGTGCCCGCACAGGGTGTTCCCTGGGCCGTTGGGCAGGTTGCCCAACGATCCGCACGGTGCGGCGTGGCGCAATTCGCTTCAGCGCAAGTTGTCAGTCCAGGCCAGACCGGCCGGCAGCAGAAGTGATTCGAGGTAGGTTTGGCGTCGCCGGCCGGCGCGATACGCCGCCGCATGGCGCGGCTCTGGGGTAATCGGCGCACATCCCGCGGCCGGGTCCGGCACGGCATCGAGTCCTGGGATGACGCCGGCACTTTCGAGCGTCAGAATAGCCACGCCGCGCGCGGATGCCTCTTCGTCGGCTGGCAGCGGGCGAATCGGCCGTTCGAAGGCATCCGCCACAATCCGCATCCAGCTCTCCGAGGTGAGGATCGCCCCGCCGTTGGCCGCGATCTCGTGTTCGGCGGCGACAAGCGGTTTCAGGCTCTCATAGAGAAGCGCCAACCGGTACGCCACCGACTCCATCCCGGCCCGCAGCAGATGCTCTGGTTGGGTATGCAGGGTCAGGCCGGCGATGACTCCGGTCGCCGTGTCGCTCCAGATCGGCGACCGCTCGCCGGAAAGGAATGGCAGCAAGGTTAATCCATGGCCGTCTGCCGGCAACTCCGCGGCAGCGGACATCGCCTGACCCGTCGGTTCGACGCCGGTAAGGCGCCACAACCACTCGATCACATTGCCACCGTTGCTCAGCGCCCCCCCGAGCACCACGTAGCGGTCATCCAGACGATAGGCCCAGAGGTCGGGCGGAATCGTCAGCGGCTCACCCGCCGCGTGCGGCACGACGACCCGCATCGCGGCCGACGTACCGATAGTCAACGCGATCCGCGACGGCGTCACCGCGCCGCAGCCGACGTTGGCGCAGGCGCCGTCCCCGATCCCCGGATACCAGGGAATCTCCGCCAACGCGGGCCACCGTCCGGCAAACGGCTTCCGCAGCCCGGCACACCCCGTGGCGCGAGACACGATGCGCGGCAGCGTCGCCGGCTCGACCCCCACCAATCGCGCCGTCTCCTCATCCCAATCAATCCGCCGGACGTCGAGCAGTCCGGTGCCGGACGCCATCGCCACCGAGGTCAGATCGACGCCGTGGAACATCCGCGTCGCGTAGTCGGCGAACGAACACCATCGAGCGACCCGCCCGCTCCGCTCCGGGTCGGTCTCCCGCAGCCAGCGCAGCTTGGCCGGCCAGTAGCTGGAATGCAACACGCACCCCGTGCGCTCATGAATCGCCACCTGATCGAGCTCCGCGCGCAGCGCCGCGACCTGCTCACCCGACCGTCGATCCCCCCAATAGTAGACCGGCGTCACCGGCCGCCCCTCCGCGTCGAGTCCGAGCAGGCTGTGCCAAAAGCAGGAGACGCCGACCGCGGCGATCTGGCCGACCCGGTCTTGATTCCCGAGCAATACGCCATCCACACAGCGGACCAGCAAGGCCAGCAGCGCGTCCGCGTCGGCCTCCGCGCCGCCATCGGGCGTCGTCCGCAAGTCGTAGCCAATTTGCACCTCGGAATGCAACACCGCCCGCGCCGCCGCGTCGTAGAGCAGAGCGCGGAACGAGGAGGTACCGAGGTCGATGGCGAGGACGAGCGGCGTTTGGGCGGCGGCGAGCGGAATCGTCGGCATGCAATGATCTCCATGCGGTCGGCCGTCTAATGATCGGATCGTCGCCGGAGTATACCGGGCGAAGACGAGCGGTCTGGTACTATCCGGCTGATAGTGATGCGGGTTGTCACCCGGAGGGCGCATGGCTTCCGCTAGTACCGACGGATCAAAATACGTTCGCGGCGCTTGCCCGCACGACTGTCCCGACACCTGCGCGGTCGTGACCGAGGTGCGCGACGGGCAGGCGATAAACTTCGTCCCCGACAAGGACCATCCAATCACCCAGGGCTGGCTTTGCGCCAAGGTGCGGCCCTACCTCGACCGCGTCTACCATCCTGACCGCCTCCTCCATCCGCTGCGCCGCGTCGGACCAAAAGGGGGCGGCGAGTGGCAGCGCATCTCATGGGATGAGGCCATTGCCGAGATCACCGACCGCTGGCAGCGGATCATGGCCCAATACGGTCCGGCGGCGATTCTGCCGTACTCCTATAGTGGCACGCTCGGTCTGGTCGAAATGGGCGTCGCCAGCACCCGACTTTGGAACCGAATGGGCGTCAGCGGGCTCAAGCGTTCCATCTGCGACGCCGCGGCGCGGGTCGCCGTCGAAGCGACCTTGGGCGCGCGTTGGGCACCGGACAGCCGTGACGTCGTCCACAGCAAGCTCGTCCTGATCTGGGGCCACAACCCCGCCAGCACCAGCCCGCACTTCGTACCCTTCTTGCGCGAGGCGCAGCGCAATGGCGCCTTCGTCGTCGTCATCGACCCCCGCCGGACGCTCAGCGCCCGTTCGGCCGACCTCCACATCCAGCCCCGCCCGGCCACCGACGGCGCGCTGGCGCTCGGCATGCTGCACGTTCTCTTTGCCGAGGGCGTGCACGACGAGGCGTGGCTCGACGCCAACACGCTTGGCTGGCAAGACCTCCGCGACCGCGCCGCCGCCTACCCGCCGCATCGCGTGGCCGAGATTACGGGCCTTTCTCGGGAAGCGATCGTCGACTTTGCCCGGCGCTGGGGCACGACAAAGCCCGCGCTCCTGAAGTTCGCCGACGGCATCCAACGCCACGGCAACGGCGGTCAAACAGTGCGCGCCCTCTGCTGCCTGCCGGCCGTGACCGGCCAAATCGGGGTCAAGGGCGGCGGTCTCTTCTACAGCGCCAGCGGCTACGTCGCCTGGGACGACGACGCCCTCGGCCACCGCGCCGAGTGCCCGCCCGCGCCGCGCATCGTCAACATGAACCGCCTCGGCGCCGCCCTCACCGGCGAGGTCGCCGACCCGCCGATCATGTCCCTCTTCGTCTTCGGCGCCAACCCGGTCACCTCAACCCCCAACGCCGGACTGATCGTACAGGGCCTGCTCCGCAACGATCTCTTCACCGTCGTCCACGAGCAGTTCATGACCGACACGGCCCGCTACGCCGACATCGTCCTCCCGGCGACGACCCAGCTCGAACAGACCGATCTCCACCGTCCCTACGGCCACCGCCACCTGCAATACAACGCGCAAGCCATCCCGCCGCGCGGTGAGGCCAAGAGCAACTGGGCCACGCAGCGGCTCATTGCGACAGCAATGGGCTACGACGAACCGTGGCTCCACCAGGATCCTGAGGAAATCATCGCCGAGGTTCTCGACGCCACCAGCGCGACCAACCCCTATGCCCACGGCATCACCCTCGACCGCCTCAAAACAGAAGGCACCGTGCCGCTCGATTTCGAGGAAACCGGCGACATCCCGTTTGCCGACCTCCACTTCCCAACTCCATCCGGCAAGATCGAGCTCCGCTGCGACGCCCTCCGCGCCCGAGGCGTCGACCCGCTCCCCGACTACGTCCCGCCCGCCGAGTTCCAGACCGACTGGGCACAGGGCACTCGCCAGTCGGCACTCGTCCTCCTCTCCGGCGCGGCCCACCATTTCGTCTCCAGCAGCATGGCAAACCAGCCGAAGCTGATGGCGAAAGAGGGGCCGCCAAGCGTCGAGATCAACCCAGCCGACGCCGCGGCCCGCGGCATTACCCACGGCGACGACGTGATCGTCGAGAACGCGCGCGGCTGGTGCCGCCTCCGCGCGATCGTGACCGACGACGTTCCGCCCGGCGTCACCGTCGCCCAGAAGGGCCATTGGGGCCAGCATTCCCCCGACGGCCGCAATGTCAACTGGGTCACCTCCGACGCCATCGCCGACCTCGGCGGCCAAAGCACCTTCCACAGCAATCTCGTCGAGATCCGCCCGGCAGCAAGAATGCCCGCGCCGAACGAGCGCGTAGCGGAGACGGCGGTCGCGGACTAAACCAGCCATACGCATCCTTGGCAGCACGAGCG
>JBOGUE010000355.1:0-6288 GCA_050695955.1 Thermomicrobiales bacterium
ATGCGGCGCAACAGGTAGAAACCGAGTGGACTAGGGAAAGGGGAGCGGCGCGGGACAATCACCCTGACCCCCGACTCGCAACTCCGCTAACTCGCAACTCCGCTGACCCCCGCGGACCGTTTTACCGGTCGCTGGGGCAGGAGGACTGTTACGAGCGGCTGAAGCTGGCAGTCAAGCGCGGGCGCGGGTTGGCGGTCGTCATCGGCGACGCCGGCTATGGCAAGACGACGATCAAGCAGGCGTTGCTGCACGAGTTCCGGCCAGACCCGGGCGTCGCGATCGGGACGGTCGACGATCCGCGCGACTGCCGCACCGACGTCCAGTTCCTGCGAGCCGTGCTCGGCCAGTTCGGGGTGGACGCCTCCGGTCGCACGGGACTCGATCTAACAACCGAATTCCTCGGCTATCTCGAAACGATGCGCGCCGCGCGACGGATGGCGCTGTTGGTGATCGATGAGGGGCAGCGCCTGACCGGCTCGCAGCTCGAGATCCTGCGCACGTTCCTCTCCGGCGAGGGGCCGGCACGGTCGCCGATCGTGATCGCGATCTTCGCCGAGCCGGAGCTGGAGGAGAAGATCGGCCGCAAGCGGAACCTGGCGCAGCGGGTCGGGATGGAGCACCGGTTGAACCCACTCAACCGGCGCGACACCGCGGGGCTGATCGCCCACCGGCTGGCGGCTGCCGGTCATCCGGCCGGCAACGGGCGACCGCCGTTCACAGAGGAGGCAATCGACCTCATCCACGAGCGCTCGGGCGGCGTGCCGCGAGCGATTGTCGAGATCAGCGCCGGCTGCGTGCAGGAGGCGAGTCGTCGCCATCGCGACCAGGTCGACGGCGCGTTGGCAACGGAGGCAATCGACCGTCGCGCCGCACGCAACGGCGCCGCCTCCGGCCAGGTCATGCAGATTCGGATGGAGCTGCCGTCCGGGTTCGCCGGGGCGGAGGCGGCGCCATAATGCATGACGGCGCGCTCAACCACATGCGTCGGACGCGGGATCGAGCTCCGGGCGTCTTCGCCGGCCGAGGGGAGTTCGATCCGGCGCCGGGCGACGGCGTACGGGGTTCAACAGGGAGGCGTGTCATCGACGCAGACGCCAAATGGGGTACGTGCCGCGAGAGGCGCCAACCGCTCGCGCAGGGCACATGGGCAAAAGAAAAAGCCGGCGCGTCAACGCCGACCTTTCTCGTCCACCTCATGCGGTGAGGGCTTGTTGTTGCTGTAGGTAGGTAAGCCGCCGGGGTTCGAACGGACCGTCGCCAAACCACCTGTTCGCGTCCCGGCAATCGAATCTTCGCCGCCGCTATCCCCGCCAAGGGAGGGTGTCGTGTACCCAGGCGACGTTTGTCCGTGCATTCTAGCCACGCTGCTACCAGCGTGTCAAGAGATCCGAAGCTGTTTTGCCAGCGCCGCCAGCGCCGCCAACTCCGCGACCGGTTCGGCCGTGGTCTGGAGCGGCGCGTGAGCAAGCGGCCGCGCCCCGGCGCCGACCGGGACGTTGCCCCCCCGGCCCCCCAAGTTTGGGGGGAGACGGACGAGGGCGCGTCGTCGTCCACCGTCTCTCCGCGGGAGCGGGGCGGCGAGGCCGTTGCCGGCTTGGTTGGCGGCGAGGCGACGCGGGGTGGCGAGGACGTCCGCCGGCGGGGCTGGTTCTGGCATTGGAACAGCGTCGTCACCCAGTACGCCCCTTTGATCGGCCTGAAGGGGGTCGGCCTCCTCAACTCCTACACGGTGTGGACGGACCGGCGCGAAGAATCGCCGCATCGCGGCTACGCCTTCCCCTCACAGCAGCGCGAAGCCGACTTCTACGGTGAGGACCGGGCCGAGCTGATCACGATCAACAAGATCTTGGTTGCGCTCGACCTGATCGAGATCCGCAAGGAGATGGTGCTGCGCGCCGACGAGCAGGGCCGGCGCTGGCGGGTGCCCCACAACTTCTACCGCGTCAAAGACCACGACGACGGCTTCACCCTCAACGCCGACGCCGTCCTGCGGGTGGTCGAACTCGCCGACCGGGACAAAACGGTCTACCGCTTCATCCGCCGCATCTTCTCCCCGCGCTTTGCGCCGATCGACGCCGACAACGTCTGGCATCGCATCCTGCCGGTCGTGCGTGCGCACGAGATCTGGCAACGCCTCGCCGCCCGCGCGGCGCACGAGGACGACCGCGCCTCGGCCCGCACCCGGAGGGGGCACGCGGCTCGCAAGGCGGGTCTTGGCTTGCCCAACGACGGTGACAGTGCGACACCAGCGACGACAGCCAACGACAGTGATGCTGGCGAGACAGGGGTGGGTTCACAAACCTCTGTTGCAACAACCAACAGAGGTTTGGCGCCGGATGTTGCATCGATCAACATTGGTTTTGACGACGAATCGACGACCGTTGTTGACGCGACCAACAGCGCCCCGCCGACCGCTGTTGCTCCGAGCAACACGACGTATCACCAAGACGATTTAACGACTACGACAACCACGCCGCGGACTCAGAAAGATGAGCAGTCACAGGACGTGACTGGCGGCGGTAGGGTGGCACGGGGTGTGACGGCACGCACCGCACCGGTGTCAATAGCTGTGCCTGTGCACGCCGGACCGGGCGGGCAGCCGGCGCCGGTCGACGTCGTCGGCGAGGCGGCGGCGATCCGGGCGTTCGAAGACGCGAATGGACGAAAATCGACCCCGGCGGAGCGGCACCTGTTGCGCGGTCTTGCCGAGCGGGTCGAACCGGCGGCGCGGACGACGGCGCGGCCAGGTTTGGAGGACGGCTGGAGTTGGCTAGTGGCGGCTGTCTACGAAGCGGTCGAAGCCGGCAGTGCCTACGTCGCCCCGCGCCGCCTGCGCGAGATTCTGACCCGGTGGGAGCGTGACGGGCTGCCGGAGGCGGGAGGCGGAAGGCGGAAGACGGAAGACGGGCGTCGCCAGTCACCGGCACTGGGCACTGGGCACTCGGCACTCGTCGGGGAGGGGCCGGAGTTGTCGCTCCCGCACGGGTTCGGCAGCCGGCGGACGTGGGAGTTCACGGTCGGCTTGCTGGCAACGGCGCTCGACCGGGACCGGCTGGCGGAGCTGGTTGCCGGGACGTGGATCGCGGGGTACCGGGAGGGCGAGGTGACCGTCGCCGCGCCCGACCCGGTGCAGTCCGAGCGGCTGGCCGGGGAATACCGGCCGTTGATCGAGCGGAAGCTGGGCGAGGCGATGCGGCGGCCGGTGCGGCTGGCGGTGCTGACGGACGAGGCGGAAGGCGGCGAGACAGTAGCGGTCGATCGCGTAGAGCCGGTGGAACCGGGGATGGACGAGGAGGAGCCGGTGGCGCCGGTATTCCTGGTCGCCGAGTGTGGGTTGCCGAGTGGGCAGGTCTGGTCAGCGGTGCTGGAGGAGGCGGCGCGCGGTGGCGAGATCAGCCGGGCCAACGTTGATGCCTGGCTGCGGTCGACCGCGCTCATTGGGCGGGGCGAGGACGGGGCGCTGATCGTTGGGGCGCCGCATTCGCTCGCCCAACGCCGGGTCGCGACCCGCTTCCTGCCGCCCTTGCGCGCGGCCGTGGCGGCGGTGATCGGCGCGTCGTTGCCGGTCGAGGTCGTCGTCACCCGCGACTGGCTACTGCTGGGCGACCGGTCTGCTGCCGCACGGCCGCCTGCCGCCGAGCACCAGCGAGGCGCATAATCGCGTTCGTAGCACGTTCTCCGCAAACAACAGAACCTATGGCAAGCGTTTGGTGATGATGCCGCACGCGTTTAATGTGCCCGTGATAGGCTCCGGCTATGCGCAAATCGGATGATACGCTTCCTCAACCACAACCGCTCGAGGGTGGGCGGACGACTTCGGGGGTGGTGCGCATCGGCCGGATGGTACACCGGCCCGCATCGGAACCCGCGCCGTTCATCCATGCGTTGTTGATCCACCTGGAAACAGTCGGGTTTGCCGGTGCGCCTCGCTACCGCGGGGACGACGAGGCAGGGCGGGAGATGCTTACCTACCTCGACGGCGAGGTGCCGCATCAGACCGAGCAAGGGGGATGGACGGACGAACAACTTCGGCAGGCGTCGGCGTTGCTCCGCGCGTTGCACGACGCCACGGCCGGGAGTTCCCTGGCGGGCGCCGAGGAAGTCGTCTGTCACAACGACTTCGCCCCCTGGAACACCGTGTTCGTCGCGGGGCTGCCGGTCGCCGTCATCGACTTCGACGACGCGCGTCCTGGACCCAGGCTCCAGGACCTTTCCTACGCGCTCTGGTGCTGGTTAGGGCTTGGCGCCGCGAAGCGCGACGCCGCCGAGCAAGCCCGACGGATCGGGCTCATGTGCGGAGCCTACGGGCTCGGCGACGTCAGCGGCGTGGTCCCCGCGATCGCCCGGCGCCAGCAGGAGATTTTTGCCCAACATACGCGGCACGGGTGGCTCGATGCGGCACGCCGCGTTGCCGGCGAGATCGAGTGGTTGCACGCCAACCGGCACGAATTGGTGCGCCGGCTTAATCACGATGACCCGGCAACCAGTCGCTGATCATCCTTCCGGCCAGCCTTAGCGGTAGACGCTCAGCGCCATGCCGTCCATGACGTCCCACATGCCCAGGTAGGTGACCCAATTGTAATAGCGGAGGACGGCCGTGCCGGGGTCCGTCAGGTAGACGCCGCCGGCGTCGTAGCCGTAGGCGACCATGACGTGCATGCCGGTCGTGAGTTGGTACCGGGCGCCGTCCGCCGAGTAGGCGTCGAAGCCGCCCGCGTCGCCCCACATGCCGAGCCAGACCACGACTGGACGGCCGCGATCGAGGTGCGCTTCGAGCTCGGCGCGCCCGCCGTAGAAGGCGTCCCCGGTGAAGCCGACGTGGGGCAGGGCGTGCGCGAGCGGTTCGGCGTAGACGCCGTAGTCGTCGGTGTTACCCCAGATGCCGGTGATGTTGCCGCGATAGCCGAGATGCGGATTCTCGTTATGGGGAACGACGTCGTCGAAGGCGTACTCCGACACCGGGTCGCCGAGCAGGCCGGTGGCGATGTGGAGCGAGGCGTATTCACAGCTCAGGCTGCGCTGCTGCTGATAGGTGAAGACGCCGGGGAGCTTGACCGCCGCGGGCTCGGCGTCGCCGAGCCAGACGACGCGCGATATGGCGGAGATTGCCCGCACCGCCCTGAGCTCGACGGGCGACGGCGCGGCAATGGCGAGACCGGTTGCGGCCACTAAGCACGCGACGAACGTCGCAATCGCGGCCGAGGTGACGAGACGGAGACGCGAGAGGGTTTGCATGCCCCACTCCCGATGTGGAGTTCACGATCAACGAGCGGACGTGCCGCACTCAATACAACGCGGCAAATGCGTCAAACGTCACGCCGGCGGCGGGGAATATACCGATTCGTCCGGTAGGGTACGCTTCCGTGCGCCACAGACGGCGAAACGCGGAGCGGCATGAACCGCTGGGGATGATGGGATGACCGCCGTGGTGGGAGCGATTCGGAGAGGCGACGGTGGGCCATGTTTGATCGCGAGAACATCATCGGGCTGCTGTTGGTGGGGCTGTGCGTCGCCGTCGGCGGGGTGATGGTCTATGCCATCGCGACCGATACCGAGTTCCGCTACACCGGCCCCGAGTGGTTGGTTTGGGTGCTGATGGTCGTCTTCATCGGCGGCATCCTCTACGGCCTCTTCGCCGGCCGGGGTGGGCGCCGGTGGCCCGATCCGCTCAGCGGTCGCGGCGGCTGGCGGCGGTGGTTCCGCCGCGACCGGGACGAGTGACGAGGGGCGAGGACCGAGGAGCGGGGGGACGAGGAACGAGAGACGGAGCGGGCAGGTGTTGCCACAATTGGGGATGATCGAGCGTGTGCGGGAGGTGTGCCAGGCGGACGAGCGGTTGGTGGCGGCGCTGCTGTACGGTTCGTTTGCGCAGGGGGAGGGTGATGCGTACTCCGATATCGAGTTCGCGCTCTTCTTTGCCGGCGAGGCGCTGCCGGGCATCGACCAGCGGGCGTGGGTGGGGCAGATCGCGCCGGTGCTGCGCTACTTCGTCAACGAGTTCGGCAACGGCACGGCGATCTTCGTGCACGAGGCTGATCTGATTCGCGGCGAGTTCCATTTCGATTCGGTGTCCGACATCCCGACGGTCGCGACCTGGCGGGAGACCGACAGCTTTCCTTCGCTCGAGGCTACCCTGATCCTGGACCGGACTGGCGCCGGCGAGCTGACCCGGCATCTGCAGGCGCTGATCGGTCCGTCACCGCCGCGCGACGCGCCCGACCGGATTCAGTTCCTCTGCGACAGCTTGATCAATTGGCTGCTCTTCGGGGTTAACGTGTTGGACCGGGG
>JBOGUE010000356.1:0-3827 GCA_050695955.1 Thermomicrobiales bacterium
GCGTGGAGGACGTGTACGGCCGTACCGTAACCGGTGTCGGCGTCGACGAAGACGGGTATCTTTGTGGCCCTGGTCATCGATCGCACGATCATCGCCATGTCCGTCAGGTTCAGAAAACCGTAGTCCGGCAGCCCGAAGAGGTGGTTGACGATCGCCTGCCCAGCGGCAAAGACGGCCCTGAAGCCCACCTGCTCACAAATCTGGGCGCTTAGCGCATTGAAGGCGGCCGGCATCACCAGGAGCTCGTCGCTCTCCAACAGCTCCCGCATTTCTCGCGCGTTCGATACCATCCGACCCTCCTACTACTACCGATCGTGTGATGCGCCGCCGTTCGCGGTAAAGCGCCGGTACGTCTCCACAAACTCCGCGATGCCATCGCGGATCGCCGCGAACCGCGGCTGATAGCCCAATTGCTCCCGCCCAGGACCGACGTCGAGGACGCCCCGGAAGCGCGACTTCCACCGGTCCGACTCGGAAAGCCCTGGACCGATCTCGATCTCCGCCTCGGGGATCAGTTCGCGGATCGCCTCGGCAACCTGTCCAGGGGTTACCAGCGGACCGCCCGTGGCGCCATAGAAGATGCGGTCGCGGATCGCCTTCGGCGGGGCGTCGAGCGCCCGCTGGATGATCTGCGCCAAGTCCGCGACGTGGGTGTAGTCGCGGCCGAAGTCGCGTCCGTGCTCAAACCGCGTCGGCCGGCCGCGGACGCTGTTCTCGACCATCGGCTTGACGAAGATCGGCACCTGCATGCCGAAGCCATAGACTGCCGAGGGGCGAATGGCGATGAAGTCGAGATTGAACGTTTCGTGGTAGGCGAAGCAGAAGAGTTCACCCGCGGCCTTGGCGGCGCCGTAGAAGCCGGTGCTGGGACCGGCGTCGCCCAGGACGATCGGGTGACGAGCGTCGATCGGCTCGTATTGCTTGGGCGGGAGGACGCCGACCGAGCTGAGGTAGACGAGCCGCTGCAAACCGAGCTCGCGAATGGTCTCCATCACATTGATTGTGCCGCCAAAGTTGACGTGGTATGCCTCGATGGGATGGTCGCGCAGGTAGTCGGTGCTGGCGATGGCGGCCGCGTGGACGATGTGGGACACGCCATGATCGAGGCAGGCGGCGCGAACCGCCGCGCGGTCGTCGACGCCCGCCTGCACGAAGCGCGCCCGTTCTCGGATCGGCGCAAGCACCGCGTCGGCTTCGGGGCCGGGCTTCCGCACGTCGAGCAGCACGATTTCGTCGCCGGCGTCGGCGAGCGCCCGCGCCGTGTGACTGCCGATGAAACCGGATCCCCCGGTGATCAAGACGGTGCGGCCGCTCATTTGGTCGTCTCCGGGATCGCGCCCCACTCCCCGCCCGTTGCCTGGGCGGCACGTTCCATCCGTTCCTTGGCCGTGCGGAGGTGGGCAAGCATTGCCTCCCTGGCGGCGTTCGGGTCGGCAGCCTTGACGGCATCGACGATCGCTGTATGGTGCCTGATGGCCGACTCACGGGTGCCGGGCAACTGCCCACCAAGCATCCGCACTTCGCGCAGGATGTCCTGTATCGAGTCGAGGACGATGCCGCAGAGGGGGTTGTGGGTGGCCTGGGCGAGCGCGGCGTGGAAGCGGACGTCGGCGGCCTGCCACTCGGCCGGCTCAGGGCGCATCCGTTCCAGCTCTGCTTCAAGATTTTGGAGGTCCTGATCGGTGCGACGCTCGGCGGCCAAAGCGGCGATCTGCGGCTCGATCATCAAGCGAATCTCGTGGGCGTCGCGCAGCCGAATGCCGCCCGGCCGCGCCCGCATCAAGAGGGCGAGGGCATCCGAAACCATGCTGGCGGAGAACTCGCGCACCACCGTCCCGTTGCCCGGCTGGACCTCGACCAGACCTTTGGCGACGAGGACGCGGATCGCTTCGCGGACGACGGTGCGACTGACGCCGAACGCCTCGCCAAGCTCGCGTTCCGGCGGCAGACGATGGCCGGGCGGCATCCCGCCTTCGGTGATCCGGCGCTCGATCTGCTCGGCGACCCGGTCCGATAGGCGTTCGGCCCGCGCGAGCGGCTGGTAGAGGGGAACGGATTTGGCTTCAGCGGCCATCGCGCGGACTCCTCACGTGGTCATCCTTTCACGGCGCCGGCGGAGAGACCGCCGGTGAGATAGCGTTGGATCCAGGCAAAGAAGAGGAGGGTCGGGATGAGCGCCAGGGCCGCGATTGCCATCATCATCCCATACTCCGTCCGGTTCTCGTCCATCATGCTGGAGAGGCCGACCGGCAGGGTCTGGAGGTCCGGGCTGCTGATCAGGACGACCGCGTAGATCAGCTCGTTCCAGGCGTTGATGAAGCCAAAGATGGACGTGGCGACCAGGCCCGGCAGGGCGGACGGGAGCACGACGCGGAGCAGGGCCGCAGTCCGGCCGCACCCATCAATCATCGCCGCCTCGTCGATCTCCTCCGGGATGCTGGCGAAGAACCCGCGCATCATCAGTACGGAGAAGGGAAGCCAGGTAAACGCGTAGACGAGGACGAGCCCCGCCCGGGAGTCGACGAGCCCGACCCGGTTCAGCATGGTGAAGAGGGGGATGATCAGCACGACCGGCGGCAGGGTTTGGGCCAGCAGAAAGAGCAGGATGATGAGGTGCTTGCCGCGAAAGCGAAACCGGGCCATGGCATAGCCGGCGAAGACGATCACGACCAGGAGCGTGGCGCAGGTGAGCGCGGCGACGAAGATGCTGTTCAGGTAAAGCGCGCCGAGCCGGGTCTCGGTCACCGCATTGGCGTAGTTCTCGAAACTTGGAGCCTCCGGCCAGTACTTGGGCGGGAAGCTGAAGAGCTCGTCGAACGGCTTGAACGACGAATTGAGCAGCCAGTAGATAGGGAAGAGCGTGAAGAGGAGATAGAGGGCCACCGGCAGGTAGATGACCAGGGTGCGCAGACGGAGCAGACGGCGGCCAGCGGACTGATTCATAGCTGGAACCTTCCTCCTACCCGTCCGCGTCGTGCGCGAAGCGATTGAGCCGCCAGTAGAGGGCGCCGAAGGTCAGCAGGATGAGGCAGAGCGCGACCGCCAGGCTGGCGGCGTACCCGAAGTCGCCGTTCAGGTAGGCGGTATCGAACACCGTGATTGGGAGCGTCCGGGTGGCGTCGATTGGCCCGCCGTGCGTCATCGTCCAGAGCAGGTCGATGTAGTTGAAGGTCCAGATCGAGCGGAGCAGGGTGGCGACAATAACCGTGTTCAGAATCAGCGGCAAGGTGATCGACCGGAACCGCTGCCAGGGGCTCGCCCCGTCCACTTTGGCCGACTCGTAGAGGTCCGGGTTGATGCTTTGGAGGGCCGCCAGCAGCATGATGGCGAAAAAGGGCGCCCCGCGCCAGGCATTGGCCACGAAGACCATGAACCAGGTGGTGGCGGGTTGCAGCGACCAGGCGATCGGCCGCTCGATGATCGTCATCCGCAGCAGCAGGTCGTTGAGGACGCCGACGGTGCCGTCGAAGATCCAGCCCCAGATGATGGCGGTGATCACCCCCGAGACGGCCCAGGGGGCGAGGATGATCGTCCGCACGGCACCGCGGCCGGCAAAGCGCTCGTTGAGCAGCAGCGCCATCCCCAACCCAAGCAGAAACTGCGGGATCACCGAGCCGACCACCCAGATCGCGGAGACGCGCAGCGCGTGCCAGAATTCCGGGTCGTCGAGCAGGCGGGAGTAGTTGGCCAGCCCCACGAACCGCATGACGCCGGCCGTGAAGAAAGGCGAATACTCGTGCAGGCTCAGGTAGGCGAGGTAGACGACTGGATAGAGGATGCCGACCCCGACCAGCAGCACGGCCGGGGTCATCAGGAGGTAGGGGTAG
>JBOGUE010000357.1:0-11168 GCA_050695955.1 Thermomicrobiales bacterium
CGCGGGAGCCGATGGCTCCCGCGCGTCTTTCGTTTCCCTCCGTACCTTGCCGCAACAAAATAGGTGGCGCAATGCGCCACATCTAGGTGTTCTCCACGATGGCATGACACGAAGGCGCTAGCACACTGGCGGTATGGTCCACGAACCCCTTGATCGAATCGTGTAACGATGACTACTCATGCGCACACCAAAAAATACCTACCTCTGACGATGGCAGGATGCACAAGGGTCGATACCGTATGGACAGGTGGTTGGGAGGTTTCTCCCATCGTGTCGTGCTTAGGCAGATCGGACGGTCGGCACGAATGCGATGTTTGTCCGATGTGGTCTGGCATGTAACGGGTGCATGCTCAGAGGCGCCACGAGAGGGCGCGATCCAAAGGAGGTATGCAATGAAGGCAATCCGCGAGCGTTCGTTTCGCCGGCCGGCAGTGGCCGCCGCGTTCCTGCTTATCCTGGCGGTCACGGCCGCACCGGCGGCCGGCGCCCAGCAGAGCCAGGAGGTCGTGGTGACGGCCGCGGTCGACAGCTATCTGACGATCACGCTCTGCGACCTGAGCGCGGAGTTCGGGTCGGGTCTGACGGCGCTGGGGACGGCGCCGACGCCGCCGCATGAGGTGATTTACATCACGCCTCCCGGCACGAATCCCGGCGAGGGCGTCTTCTACCTCTGGCAGCCGACTTGCCCGGGCGATCTCTTCCTCACCATCGAGAGCAACCTGTCCTACGACATCTTCGCCTGCGCCACGGAGAACAGCGGCACGAGCGAGGACCTGACGGTGGCGGAAGGGGATCTCCGCTACACGATCAACCAGAACGCGGCGACCTACGCGGGGACGGACGCTTTCGCCACCCCATTCCAGTCGTGCGAGGGCGAGCTGTCCGCCGCCCGCGGCCGCGAGGATCACCACCGTGCCGCGGTTTGGTATCAGCTCCGGGTGGACGACGGCGACGAGCAGGGCACCTTCCTTTCGACGACGACCTGGAGCGTCGTGGCTGCGTAAGGGGGCATGGCGATGACTCGCTGGTCCGCGGACTCGTCCGCCCTGCGCCCGGCGTGGGCAATCCTCCTCGTACTTGGGCTGGCGTTGCCGGCGGCATCGCCGCCGGGAGCACGGGCGGCGGTGACGCTCGGCGTCTCGCCGGCCGTGGTGGAGCTGCGGGCCGATGCCGGCGCCGAAGGAGAGCAATCGGTCACGGTCCTCAACGGCGGCGACGAGGACATCGAGGTGGCGACGGCGGTCGAAGCTTACAAGGGCGCCGACGGCGAGCGGTCGGCGGTCGCGTGGCTGACGGCCGCGCCGGCGAGCTTCCGGCTTGAGCCGGGCGAGTCGCGCGCGGTTGAGGTCGCCATCGAGGTGCCGGGCGGGTTGACATCGGGCGGGCGCTATGCCCAGGTGAGTTTTACGACCGGTGGCGGAGCGGTCGAAGGGAGCGGGGCGGCGGTGGCCGGCAAGGTCGGCGTCGCCTTCCTGGTCGTCGTCGAGGGCGACGGCGAGATCGAGCGCGCGGTGGCGCTGGAGCGCTTCGCGCCGACGTTGGAGCCGGACGGCCGGGTCGGTTTCCGGGCGCTGGTGCGCAATGACGGCAATGTCCATGCCCGCCCGACCGGCGCGGTGGCGATCAGCGA
Source organism: Thermomicrobiales bacterium (assembly GCA_050695955.1). Lineage (GTDB taxonomy): Bacteria > Chloroflexota > Chloroflexia > Thermomicrobiales > UBA6265 > JBOGUF01. The sequence continues at coordinate 1,631 of JBOGUE010000357.1, forward strand.
CGGGACCGGCGAGCCCTTCGGCAGTCTGGAGATGCCCCAGGGCGGCACCCTCTTGCCTGATGACAGCCTTCTTATGGCGGCGCGCGGTTCCCTGCCGCTCGATCCCGCGGCCCGCTACACCGCGCGCGCCGTCGTCGAGTATGGCGAGGAGGAGCCGATCACCGCCGAGGTCGCGTTCGCGCCCGTTGCCGCGCTGACGATCCCGACGTTGAGCGTGTGTGAAAACCTCGACCGTGGGCCGACCCTCACTCTGGGACTGCGCAACGAGGGCGAGTTGGGACTGCTGCCGCGCGTCGAGCTGGCGCTGCGGGAGGCAGACGGCATGGCGTTGGGCGGCGCGACGCCGCCCGATCCGCTCCTCCTGTGGCCAGGCGAAACCGTCGAGTTCGGCCTCGACTACCCGGAGCGGCTGGTGAGCGGGGAATACGTCCTCGCCGTGCGTGTCGACTACGCGATGCCGTCGGCGGATGGGCAGACCATCCTGCCGCCGGTTGAGCAAGAAACGGTGTTCGCGATCGGCGGGCTGGGCGACGGCGCGGCGCCGGTGTGCGGGACGTAGGTGGCGAGGCGGCAAGGATGGCAAGGGGGCGGCCATGGCGGAGCGGAGGCATAGTTGGTTTGGTGTGGCTGTCTGCCTGGCTCTCTTCCTTCTCGTCGTCGGCGCCGATCTCTCTGGCTCAGGGTCGGTGACCACGCGGGCGCAAGAGGCGGAGGTGGATTCGGCCGCTGCGACGCCGGTGGCCGTCGCTCCCGAGCCGACCGCTGACCCAACGGTCACACCGGAGCCGACGCTCGCGGAGCCGGTCGTCGCGCTCGTGGTCGAACGGGCCGCGGCAGCATTCGGGGTCGTTGTGGGTACGGGGGAGATCGACCCGGCCGTGGCGGGGGTGACGAGCAGCGTTGACGAGTCCGGCGCCTACTACGTCAAGCGCGGCGCAATCCGGGTCGCCGTGACCAGTGACGGCCCCTGGTCAGGAAGCTGCCACGCCGGGGAGAGCGGCGGCAGCACGCCGACGGTTCGCGTTGTCGACGGCCGTCTCGAATGGCGGCTCGCCGGCACAGAGGCGTGGACCCCATTCGCCACGCACCCGGTGGATCCCGCCGCCGGCGCCTGTTTCCCCGAGCGCTCCGTTGGGATCACGAGCTATTCGTACGACCTGCGCTTGCGCGTCGAGCGGACCGATCCGCCGGGCACCTTCGCCGCGGCAATCACGTTCGTCGTGACACCGGCAACGTAGCGACCGGGGGCCGCGCGTCGGATGCGGCCACGAAAGGGCGAGGATATGGAAGAGCAACGCTTCGATCAATTGGCGCGCACGTTGGCCGGCGGCGCCTCCCGCCGCGCGCTGCTCAAGGGATTAGCAGGCGCGGTCACGGGTGGCGTGATCGGTCTGACCCGTCAGCGCCACGCCGCGGCGGCTACGCCCTGTACCTCCGCTCGGCAGTGTCCATCGCGCTTCTGCGTCGACGGGTTTTGTTGTGACCGCCCATGCACCGGCCAGTGCGAGGCGTGCAACGTGGCGGGGCAGGAGGGCGCCTGTACGCCGGTTGCCGGCCGACCGGTGGGGAAGCGAGCGGCCTGCCCCGGCGCCGGTCCTTGTCAGGCAACCTGCGATGGACAGAACCGTAATACTTGCGCCTTCCCTGGCAACCAGGTTACTTGCGGCGCCCCCGCCTGCGCCGATGGCCTCCAGACCACCTACGCTTGCGGCGGCAACGGCACCTGCGTACCGGCGACGATCAGGTGCGGCCTGTTCGTCTGCAACTCAGCAAGAACGGCCTGCCTGACCGATTGCGCCGCGAATTTCGATTGCGTTGGCGAGGCCTTTTGCGGGCTGGACGGCGTTTGTCGTGGCGATCGGGGAATAGGCGAGCCATGCTCCAGTGCCGATCAGTGTCAGCACGGGCACTGCGTGGACGGGGTTTGCTGCAACCAGGCGTGCGTAGGGGACTGTGAGGCGTGCAACCTGCCGGGCAACGCCGGTTTTTGCACACGGGAGGCAGACGGGGCCGTCTGCGGCGACGGAACCTGTTGCGACGGCGACTGTGTTGACCTGCAGCGCGACCTGGAGCATTGCGGCGCCTGCGACAACGCCTGCCCGCTTGTCCCACCCGGACCGTGCGCGGATGATCCCATCTGCCGAACCGGGCAATGCACCTTCATCCCGCAATCCCAGGACACGCCCTGCCGCTCGGCGGATGGACCGTGCGACATCGCCGAGGTTTGCGACGGGGAATCGATTGACTGCCCGCCGGATCGGTTCCGGTTGGGCACGCTCGAGTGCCGCCCTGGGAGGTGTGTCGATGGCGTGGCGTCCCTGCCAGCCACCTGCACCGGGACGAGCTCTGCCTGCCCACCCGGGGCGAACGAAAGCTGCGCACCCTACGCGTGCAACACCGAAGGCACCGCTTGCCTGGTGACATGCGCAAACGATGCCCACTGTGTCGCCGGTCACCACTGTGACGGCATCATCTGCACTCCTAACGGGGATCTGGGAGCGACGTGCGACGAGGACAGCGACTGCGTGAGCGGCCGTTGCAACTCGACCAGCGGCTTCTGCTGTGCAGCGACGTGCAATCCGGATGTCCCATGTACTGGACCGGACTTCACCTGTGGCTGTCCGACTGACTGTAGCGAACTCGACGACGAATGCATCGTCGGCGTCTGCAACCCGGCGACCGGCATGTGTGAAGAACGGCCGGATTCGAATAATCCCGATTGCGATGAGGAGAACCCGTGTTCGTTCTGCCTGGTGTGCCAGACGTGCCGGGGCGGTACGTGCATCGACCTCGACGAAGGGTCTCCCTGTGGTGTCGGGAACGAGTGCGGCATCGTCGGCGGCGAGTGCCGGTCCGGCTTCTGCATCGGCACGATCGTCGCCTGTCCCACATGTCAGACGTGCCGCGGCGGTCAGTGCGAACCGGTTGCCGATGAAACGGCATGCGACGATGGAGATGGGGACGCCTGTACGGTCGGCATGTGCCAGGGTGGCGTCTGCGTGAGCAGCGACGTGACCTGTCCGATCTGTCAAACGTGCAGCGGCGGCGCCTGTGTCCCTGTCGACGACGGGATCCGTTGCGATCTCTTCTCCCACATCATCTGCTGCGGCGGGGAATGCGTGGATACGCACCGCGACCCGGAGCACTGCGATCGGTGCGGACGGAGTTGTGGCGCCGACGGCGCGTGCGTGCAGCAGGACTGCTGTCCAGTTGATCAGGTGTGTACCACTGACCCCGGCGATATCCCCTTCCGATGCTGTCGAGCGGGAGAACTTTGCGTCGGAGGCCCTACCGCTGCCTGCTGCGCACCGAATGGAGTGAGCTGTGACACATCCGACGACTGCTGCCTGTTCAGCCGCAATTGCCCGCCCGGTGGCGGGGTTTGCGGCGGACCAGGCGCGTTCTGCGTCGACGACGACGGGTGCAATTCCGGTCGCTGCAACGACGAGGCCTGTGCATAGTTCGGGTCGATGGCGCCGGTGGGCGAGCGCCTGCTCAACTGGCGTGCGCGGTGGGCAATCTACCTACTCGCGCCATCCCGATCTCGTCAATCCTGACGATGGCCGCAGCCTGGGGAGCCGCTACCGTGGGAGTCGGCGACGACCGGACGGCGGTCGTCGCGCGGCGGCCGATGCCGCGTTCCGCGATGGGAGGCTCACCATGGGATACCAATTGGAAGGCAGCATTTTGGAGGTCTGCGACTGCAACATCCTCTGTCCCTGCTGGGTGGGGGAGGATCCCGATCGGGGCACCTGCGAAGGGGTCGTCGCCTGGCACATCGACACGGGGAGCATCGGCGGGGTCGATGTTTCCGGGTTGACGGTCGCCGGTGTGGCCCACATCCCCGGCAATGTCTTCCAGGGCAACTGGCGGGTGGTGCTCTTCGTCGACGAACGGGCGACGACGGAGCAGGAGCGGGCATTGGCCGACGTCTTCACCGGCAAGCTGGGCGGCCCGCTGGCGGACATGACGAGTCTCTTCGGCGAGGTGGTCGCCATCGAGCGGGCGCCGATCACCCACACCGTCGAGGCGGGACGCGGCGTACTCACGATCGGGTCGGTAGTCGACGCCGAGCTGGCGCCGTTCATGGGACCGGAGAACCGGGTGACGACGCTGAACGACAGCGTCTTCAGCACCATTCCCGGCTCCCCGGCCTACGTCGGCAAGGCGTCGCACTATCGCCGGACCAGCAGTCAGTACGGCCTGAAGGATGTCGATCTCCAGGGGCGCAACGCGATCCAGGGCGCGTTCCGGTTCGAGGCGTAACGAACGCGGGGGTTAAGAGACAAATGCGCTGTACGCGGGACACCGGCGAGGGGAACGAGTGCCCCCGCCGCCGTCTCGCGGTTCGAGGAGGAAGCGGCAGTGGAGAGCCAACGCTTCGACGAGCTGACCCGACTCCTGGCGAACGGCGCATCTCGCCGGCGTATCCTTCGAGGACTCGCCGCGAGTCTCTTTGGCGGCGCGGTCGGTATCGGCGGACGCGCCGCGGCGGCGGCCACGCCCTGTGCGTCGGCGCGCGATTGCCCGACGCGCCTCTGCTTCGACGGATTCTGCTGTAACCGTTCCTGTACCGGGCAATGCGAGGCGTGCAACCTGCCCGGATTGGAGGGGACCTGCTCGCCGGTCAGCGGCGCGCCGGTCGGGACGAGGCCGGCGTGCGGCGGCAGCGGCCCGTGCGCCGCCGTCTGCGACGGGCAGACCCGGACGCGCTGTACCGGCTACCCCGGCGGCGAGACTGCCTGTGGCGATGCCACCTGCGCCGATGGCTTCCAGACAACCTACGCCTGCAGCGGCAACGGCACGTGTGCGCCGACGACTACGCCCTGCGGTCTCTATTTCTGCCTGGATGATGGGTCGGGCTGCCGCACGACCTGCGAGGGGGACGAGCACTGCGCCGGCACGGCCTTCTGCGACGACGGCGGTCAGTGTCAGGGCGACAAGGCGCTGGGCGAGCCCTGCAATGACGGGGCGGAGTGCCTCCACGGTCAATGCGCCCAAGGCGTCTGCTGCGACTCGGCCTGCGATGGCGTCTGCCGAGCCTGCAACCTGGACGGCAACGCCGGGTTCTGCTCCGAGGCGCCCGACGGCGGACCCTGCGCCGGGGGGACGTGCTGCGACGGGGAGTGTATCGACACCGAAAGCGATTTGGCGCACTGCGGCGGCTGCGACATTGCGTGCGAGGCCGGTCCGACGATCGCCTGCTGCGACGGCGCCTGCGTCGATACAAACGCCGACAAGGAACACTGCGGCGCCTGCGGCGTCTTCTGCGGCGACAGCCTCTTCGATCTCTGCTGTGACGGGGTCTGCACGAACGCGTTTGGCAACGAAGAGCACTGCGGCGCCTGCGATAACCAGTGCGATACGGCCAGCGGTCAGGTCTGCCGCGGCTCACGCTGTTGCAGCGCAACGACCGGCCCGTGCCAGGTCAACGACGACTGTTGCAACTTCTTCGACCTCGGCGACGCGCTTGTCGGCGACCTTTGCTGCGACGGCGTCTGCGTCGATTCGCAGCGCGACGAAGCCAACTGCGGCGCCTGCGACGTCCAGTGCGACACCGGCGCCGGTGAGCGGTGCGCCGGGGGAGGCACGACGCCGGGGACGTGTTGCCTGAACACGGGCGTTGCCTGCGTCAGTGACGACGACTGCTGTTCCCCGGACCTCTGTTGCGATGGGGTCTGCACCAACACGACCTTCAACACTCAACACTGCGAGGCGTGCAACAACGTCTGCGTCGGCGAGCAGGTCTGCCGCTTCGAGGGATGCTGCATCCCCGACGGCGAAGACTGCGTCACCGACGCGGACTGCTGTTCGGGCAACCGGTGCTGCGGCGGCGTCTGCTCGCTCGATCAGCTCGGCGGGCAGGGGGATGCCTGCGAAGTCGACGCCGAGTGCTGCGGTGACTTGTTCTGCGACGGCGTCTGCTGCGGTGACACCGGCGTGGCCTGCCAAACGGACGCCGATTGCTGCTTCGGTCAGCCCTGCTGCGGTGGGCGCTGTGTCGACCCGGAGAGGGATCTGGAGCACTGCGGCGTCTGCGACAACGCCTGCCTCGCCGGGCAGGAATGCGACGAGGGTGACTGCTGCGGCGCGCCCGGCTCGGCCTGCCTCGGCGACGGCGATTGCTGCGACGGCGACCGGTGCTGCGATGGGTTCTGCCGCACCGTCTTCAATGACGAGGAGTTCTGCGGCGATTGCGAGACGGCGTGCGCGCCCGAGCAACAGTGCTCCGCTGGCGCCTGCTGCGCCGAGGAAGGCGCGAGCTGTGCGACCGACGACGACTGCTGCTTCAGCACCGTTCGCTGCTGCGGCGGTGTCTGTACCGAGACATTCAACAGCCCCGAGGATTGCGGCGCCTGCGACATCCAATGCGACACGGGCGTGGGAGAGATCTGTCAGGGCGGCAATTGCTGCCTTGCGGTGAACGAGGCGTGCCAAAGCGACGACGACTGCTGCGGGAGCAACCTCTGCTGCGCCGGCGTCTGCACGAACGTCACCTTCAACGAGCAGCACTGCGAGGCGTGCAACAACGCCTGCGCGACCGACGAGACCTGCCGCTTCGACGGCTGCTGCGGCGCCACCGGCGCGGCGTGCCAGGTCCACGCCGACTGCTGCTTCGGGTGCATCGAGGAGGTTTGCGCGTAGACTAGGGAGCGTTTGCCAAGCTGCTCGTCATGCTGAGGGATCGAAGCATCCCCGCGCGAAGCGCACCGTTCTGACGGCAGGAGCGGCTTCGCCGGGGGATGCTTCCCGGTGGTCAGCATGACGACCGCTGGCGGTGGCAGGAATGACGACAACGCTCGACAAGCCGATCGTCTGCCCGGTGTTGGTGGGCCGGGAGGAGCAGGTCGAGGCGCTGGAGAGCGCACTCGCGCGGACGCGCGACGGCGCCGGTCAGGTGCTGCTCCTCCCCGGCGAGGCAGGAATCGGGAAGTCGCGGCTGATTGCCGTGGCACGCGCCCGCGCCGCGACCGAGGGTTGCCTCGTCCTGCTCGGCAGCTGTTTCGAACCGGACCGGACCGTGCCCTATGCGCCCGTGCTCGATCTGCTGCGCGCCTTCCTGGCGGGGAAGCCGGCCGCGGAGATTGCGGACCTCCTCGGACCAGCCGCGCCCGAACTGATGCGGCTCCTCCCCGAGTTGGCCGAGTGTGTGTCTCCGCGGGAACGTGGACCGGCGCTCGACCCGGCCCAGGAGAAGCTGCGCCTCTTCCATGCCCTGTGCCAGTTCGTCGACCGCTTGGCGGACGCCTGTCCGGTGCTCTTCGTCGTCGAGGATCTCCATTGGGCGGACGAGACGAGCCTCGAATGGCTGCTCCTCCTCGCCCGCCGCCTGGCGTCCCGCCCCATCTTGCTGCTGTTCAGCTATCGGGAGGAGGAGACGACACCGGGGTTGGGCCACCTGGTGGCAGAACTCGATCGGGCACGGCTTGCCGCCGTCTTGCGACCGACGCCGCTGACCGCCGACGAGGTGGCCGAGATGGTGCGTGCCAGCCTCGACCTGCACCGCCACGGCATCTTCGTCGAGCATCGACTGCTGCGTGCCAACGTCGTACGGACGATCCACGACCTCACCGAGGGCAACCCGTTCTTCATCGAGGAGGTGCTGCGCTCGCTCGTCGTCGCCGGTGGCGTTCAATGGAGCCAGGGCGGCTGGGATTGGCGCGCGGCCGCCGAGTCGCCCCCGCTCTTGCCGCACACGGTCGAGGAAGCGGTGCAGCGCCGGGCGGCGGGACTGACGGCCGCAGTGCGCCGGACCCTGACGCTGGCCGCCATCATCGGCCGCCGATTCGACTTTGCCCTCCTGCAAGACGTCACCGGTCGGGACGAGGCGACGTTGCTTCGCGAACTCAAAGAGCTCGCCCTTGCCGGCTTGATCGTCGAGGAATCGCCCGACCTCTTTGCCTTCCGCCATGCCCTGACCAGGGCCGCGATCACGGCTGGGCTCCTGGAGCGGGAACGGCAGGTGCTGCACCGGGAGGTGGCGGCTGCCCTGGAGCGCCGTGTCGCCGGCAAGGTTGTCCCGCCACTCGACGACCTGGCGACGCATTGCTTCATGGCCGGCGACTGGCAGAAGGCGCTCGTCTACGCCCGACAGGCAGGCGACCGGGCACACGCCATGTACGCGCCCCGCGCGGCCGTGGAGCACCTGACGCGGGCTATGGTCGCGGCGAGCAGGCTGGGGATGGCGCCCGATCCGGCGCTGCTGACCAAGCGCGGCCGGGCGTTCGAGATGCTGGGCGAATTCGACCGCGCGCGGGACGACCACGAGGCCGCGCTGCACCTGGCGCACGACGCGGAAGACCACCGCGCCGAGTGGCAGGCGTTGCTCGATCTCGGCGCGCTCTGGGCCGGCCGCGACTATGACCAGACGGGGGCGTTCTTCCAACGGGCGGTCGATCTTGCCGGGCAGCTTGGCGAACCGCTCGTGCGAGGGCACAGTCTCAACCGCCTGGGCAACTGGCTGACAAACGTCGGCCGGCCGGACGAGGCGCTGGAGGCTCACCACGAAGCGCTCGCGCTCCTCGAAGCCGAGGGCGACGAGCGGGGGACGGCAGAGACGCTCGACCTCCTCGGCATGGCCTACGGCCTCGCGCTCGGCGACGCGGTCGCCGCGGCCGACCACTTTGCCCGCGCCGCGGAGCGCTTTCGGGCGCTCGACGACACCCGCGGTCTCGTCTCTAGCTTGATCTCGTTCATTGTCTACGCCTGCCCGGGCACGCACGAGACGTTTCAGAGTTCGTTGGTGCAGCGCGAGGAATGCATCCAGACGCTGTCGGAGGCGCTGCGCCTGGCGCAGGCGATCGAGTGGCCCGCCGGAGAAGCGTACGCCCACTTCACGGCGTGCAGAGCGCTCGCCGCCTACGGCGACTTCGGTCTGGCGCTGAGGCACGGTGAGCAGGCACTCAGGATCGCGACGGAGATCGACCACCAGCAGTGGGAAGTGGCCGCGCGCCTCTGCCTCGGCCTCGCCTACCTGGCGATGCTCGCTCCCGACGCGGCGGTTGCCCAGTTGGAGGCCGGACTGGCGTTGGCCCGCCCGCTCGGATCGGCATGGTGGGGCGCCTGGGGCACAGCGCTGCTGGCGATCGCTCATCTGCAGAAGGGATTGCCCACGGACGCGGAGGCGGTTCTGGCGCCGGTGCTGCCGCCCGGCTTACGTCCGCGCCACGCGGGGGAACGCTGGCTCGTTTGGGTCTGGGGTGAGCTGGCGCTTGCCCTGGGACGGCCCGACGAGGCCCTGCGTCTCGCGGACGAGCTCATCGCGTCCACGCCCGGCGTGCGACGCGACCAGCCGATACCGGCGCTCCTGCATCTCAAGGGCAAAGCGTTTCTTGCGCGACGCCGCCTTGACGAGGCCGTGGAGGCGTTGGAGGCCGCCAAACAAGGCGCGGCCGAGCGCGGTCAGAACCCACTGCGATGGCAGACCCATTGTTCGCTCGCCCGTCTGCGACGTCTGCGCAAGGAGCCAGCGGTGGCTCAGCGCGAGGCCGCCGCCGCCCACGATCTCTTCGGCCGTCTCGCCGGCACGCTCGACGCC
>JBOGUE010000358.1:0-15577 GCA_050695955.1 Thermomicrobiales bacterium
AACGCCTAACGCCTAACGCCTAACGCCTAACGCCTACCCCATTGGCAAATGCCGCCGCAGCACCCGCGGCCAGTTGCCGCCCATGATCGCCTCGACCGCGGCTTGGTCGTACCCCCGCCGGTCGAGCGCCTCTGCCAACAACGGCAGGTCGGCGATCGTGTCCAGCTCAACCGGCGTCGCCTCTGATCCGAATCCACCGTCGAAGTCGGTCCCGATCCCGACATGCAACGCGTCGCCAGCGAGTTGGCAGACAATATCGACGGCGTCGACCACCCGATCGATCCGAACGTCAGCCTTCGTTTCGCTCCAGGCTGGGTCGAGCGCCCAGTTGGCCGGCAAGATCCCGACGATGCCGTCGTGGGCGACGATGCCTTTGATCGTCTCGTCGGAAAGGAGCCGGTGCATCTCCACCATGCGGCGGGGCGGGGCGGGGCGTGGCTGGCGACAACCGTGCCCATGTACCGGTCGAGCGCCTCCGCGCACGCCTCATCCGACATATGGGTCAAATCCAGGATCATCCCCAACCGTCCCATCGCGTCCAGCAATTCGCGCCCGAGGCCCGTCAACGGACCGCCGTCCATTGAGCTGCCGGTGTAGCAGTTCGAATGCCAAGCCGGCCCGATCAGCCGCACCCCCTGTTCGTACCAGAAGTCGACCTCCGCGATGTTGCGAATCAGATCGGCATTCTCGATGAGCAGGATCAACCCCACGTGGCGACGGTCCGGAGACACCCCGGATTGGTCTTCCCATGACTGTAGTACGTCGTCCAGGTGCGACTGGTGGGTTACGAGGACTATTTGTGGATGTTCAGCAACCCACGTCCGGTAGATATTGAGCTGCGCGATCGCCTGTTGTTACGCCGCCTCAGCATTGGGGTAACCTGCTTCGCCGGGATTCGCATCCGACCGCGGCACGGCCAGGAGCGTCGTGACAATGACCGCCACCCCACCTTCGAGCCACTCCGGCAGCCCCAGCATGCACAGCCCGTTGACGTCCGGCACCGGGCCGCCCTCCTCGTCCGCGCGGGTGGCGTGCGCCGACAGCAGGTAGTTCCGCCCGTCAACCAGCACGTTGTAGGCAAGATCCTCATGTCCATCGACGATCAACATAACCCCTCCCCAACATTCATCAAACGCAAGACCTTTGCTCCATCGGCCGTATCCTAACCCCTAGCTCCTAACTCCTAACCCCTTCGCGGGTACAATCACGCACGGTCGAACGTTCGAGTCCATCAGCGCGAGGAGACGCCGTCCGTGATTGACCTGTCGAGCGACACCGCGACCCGACCGACGCCGGAGATGCGGCGCTGCATGGCCGAGGCGCCGGTTGGGGACGAGCAGCGCCGCGAAGATCCCACCGTCAATGAGCTGCAGCGGTACGTCGCCGAGCTGACCGGCAAGGAGGCCGCCCTCTTCCTCCCCTCCGGTACAATGTGCAATGCCATCGCCTTCATCGTCCATTGCCAACGCGGCGACGCGGTCATCATCGACCGCTCCGCCCATCCCGTCATCTCCGAAGGTGGCGGCCCGGCGGTCCTGGCCGGGGCGCTCCTGCGCACGGTCGACGGCGAACGCGGCGTCTTCACCGTCGATCAGGCGCGCGCCGAGGTCACGCCCGGCGGCACCCATACCTCCCGCACCGCCATGATCTCGGTCGAGAACACCACCAACCGCGGCGGCGGCAAGATCTGGCCAATCGAGCGCCTGGCCGAGCTACGCAACCTCGCCGACGTGCACGGCATGGTCCTCCACATGGACGGCGCCCGGCTAATGAACGCGGTCGTCGCCAGCGATGTCCCGGCCAGCGTCTACGCCGGCTACACCGACACGGTCTGGATCGATCTCTCGAAGGGGCTCGGCGCGCCGGTCGGCGGCATCCTGGCCGGCACCACCGCCTTTATCGAGGAGGCCCGCCTCTGGAAGCACCGCCTGGGCGGCGCCATGCGCCAGGCCGGCGTCATCGCCGCCGCCGGCCTTTATGCCTTCCGCCACCACGTCGACCGCCTGGCCGAGGATCACGCTAACGCCAAATTGCTCGAAGCGGGCATCCAAACGATCCCCGGCGTCCGCCAGATCAACGGCCCGGTCGAGACGAACATCCTCTTCTTCGACGTCACCGAAACCGGCAAGAGCGCACTGGAGGTCGAGCGCGCCCTCGAGGAGCGCGGCGTCCGCATGTCCCCCTACATCACCGGCACCACCATCCGCGCCGTCACCCATCTCGACGTCAGCCGCGCCGACTGCGAACGCGCCGTCGAGGCCCTCCGCGAGGCCGTGGCGTGATGAGCGAAACGGCCCTCACCCCGGCGCTGCCGCGCCACCCCTCTCTCGCGCACGAGAGAGGGGTTTAGGGGGTGAGGGCTGTCTGACGTGACCTACTACGACCAACGCGACTTCACCGCCCGCTTCGAATGGGGTCTTGACGGGATCGAGCGGCTTGCGCCCGGCTCCGACGTCGTCGTCGTGGTCGACGTCCTGAGCTTCACCACCGCCGTCGTCGTCGCCGTCGATCGCGGCGCGGCGGTCTACCCCTATCGCTGGCGGGACGAATCGGCCCAAGCCTACGCCCGCAACCTGGACGCCACGCTCGCGGTTCACCGCGGCCACACCACGGCGGACCAACCCTATTCCCTCGCGCCGACCTCTCTCCAGTCGATCACATCGGGCGAGCGCGTCGTCCTGCCGTCACCGAACGGTTCGACGCTGGCCGCCGTTGCCGCCGAGGCCGGGGCCACTGTCTTGGCCGGTTGCCTCCGCAACGCCCGGGCGGTGGCGCGAGCGGCCGCGGCGCTCGGCGCGACCGTCACCGTGATCGCCGCCGGTGAACGCTGGGGACGCGGCGAGGGACCGCTGCGCCCGGCCGTCGAAGATCTGGTCGGGGCCGGCGCCATCCTGGCGCAACTCATCACGAAGCGCCCCTCTCCCGAGTCATTGGCGGCCATCGCCGCCTTCAGCGCCCTCGCCGAAGACCTCCCACGCCATCTCCAAACGTGCAGCTCCGGCCGCGAGCTCATCGAAGACGGCTTCGGCCAAGACGTCGAGCTCGCCGCCGGCCTCGACGTCAGCGAGTCCGCGGCCATTTTGCAGGATGGCGCCTTCGTCCGCTGGTCCCCTTCGCCGAAAGCTGAGAGCTGGGAGCTGGGAGCTGGGAGCTGGGAGCTGGGAGCTGGGAGCTGGGAGCTGGGAGCTGGGAGCTGGGAGCTGGGAGCTGGGAGCTGGGAGCTGAGGGCTAATGAATGGCTGACCCACTCTCCAAAGCATTCGCGATCGCAAGGGGATGGGTTCACGACGGCGTCGTGCCCGGCGTCGCGCTTGCCGCCATGCGCCACGGCGAACTCGCCGGCGAGTTCTACGCGGGCAAGCAGGCGGCCGGCGCCGGGCGGCCGGTCGACGCCTCCACGCTCTATTCGGTCGCATCGATCACGAAGCCGTTCACGGCTGCCGTCTTTATGCGCCTCGTCGATCGCGGCGCGGTCGGCCTGGACGAGGAGGTACGTCGCATCGTGCCCGCCTTCACCGGCGCTGACAAGCAGGAGATTATCCTCCGCGATCTCCTCTGTCACCTCTCCGGCCTCCCAAAAGACGACCCCGCCGAAGCCGCTCTCTGGCAGGCGCGGGCAAACTTCGAGACGACCGCCGCCTCGGCCGCGGCGCTTCCCCTGGCGACCGTTCCGGGCGAGCGCTTCGCCTACAGCAACGCCGGCTACTGGGTGCTCGGCGCGGCGATTGCCGCCGTGACGGAGGTGCCGTTTTCCACCGCGCTTCGAACTGAAGTCTTGGAACCTGCCGGATTGACCGACACCTTCATTAGCCCACCGGAGAACGTCTGGGCACGCATCGCCCGCCGCTACGGCCGCGCCAAGATCATGAACGCGCCCTACGGTCGCGAACTCGGCTCCCCCTCGGCCGGCATCTTCGCCACCGCCCGTGATCTCGTCCGCTTCGCCCATCTCTTCCTCAACGGCGGCCAAACCCGCGACAGTCACCGCGTCCTCAGCACCGCCTCAGTTGCGCTGATGACGACCGACCAGACCGACGGCAAACCCGGCGGCATCGAGGGCGTCCAAACCTGGCCGTCGTGCCCCTGGGGCCTCGGCTGGGAAGTCAAAGGCGACAAGCTGCACCATTGGACCGGCGACCTCACCTCAGCGGCCACCTTCTCCCACTTCGGCCAGGGTGGCGCCCTCCTCTGGGCCGACCCCGAGTACGGCGTCGCCTGCGCCATCCTCGCCAACCGCGACATCGCCACCGGCTGGACGACCAACCCCGCCCGCTGGGCACGGATGAGCAACGCCGTCCTCGCCGCCCTTACGTAGTGCATTCAGGATCCCCGGCCGCCTACCAGATCGCGGCCGGCCAGCCGGTCTTCAGCCGGCTTACTTGGGTCCGGAGTCCAGCCCGGAGTCTTTAGCTCCGGGCGACGCCAGCGCACAACGCGCGAAATGGAGCGCATCGCCGACAACTCGCCGACGTTGATGGGAGCGCCCACGACCGCTAAGATCGACGTGGCGGTGCGGCGGAGCGACCTGGCCATCCGATCCCCGGACCGTACGGCCATTCGACTTACCAAGGAGGTCGGCCTATGCGCAATCAGAACCACAGAGGCACGGCGTCCTAACGGCGGGAATCCCGCCGTTGGCGTCACGCCCAAAGACCACGGGGCAGCCCTCACGGGCTGCCCCGCTTTTTTGTCCGGGCTACGCGCGGATGAAGCAAAACGTGGTATCAATCGGGAAGACTTGTCCTCCCGTCCCTCATTCGAGGAGCACCGTTTGATGAGCGTTCAGATTGACCCCGACGTCGAGGCGTTGATCCGAGAGAAGATCGACACCGGGCGATACGATGACGAACACCAAGTGCTTCGCGAAGCACTTCAGGCACTCGATGAACGGGACCGTCTGCGGGATCCGCGCGCCTCGCTCGTGCGCGCGAAAGAAGAGGTTGACCGCGGTGAATACGTCGAGTGGTCGCCCGATTTCATGGAACAATTGAGCCAAGAGGCCGACGAACTCGCCGCGCGGGGATACCAACCGAATCCCGATGTCTGCCAGTTAGAGCGCCTTCCAGAGCAGGCGCCCTCGTCGTGTTCAGCCCTGGAAGGGCTTCGTCAGGCGAAGCCCGGCCCTTCAGCGCCGGGTCCGCGTGGCGACGATGCAACCGCTGTGCAAGGCGCTCTCGCTGTCGTTTAGTCTGCCGCCTGAACGCGCAACACGCGCACACCGCGCAAATCGAGCCAATACCCAGTCGCAATCCGTGAAACCCGAAACAGCGCGGTGTCGCAGCCGGGGCAGCGCAGGATCGCGCCCATCGTCAGACCGTATGCGGCCAAGCTGCCGACCGGGCCAACCGCACCGCAGCCGTCGCAAACCGCTTGCGCGGTCGTCACGTCGAAGGCGAAGATCTCGGCCAGCAGCGCGGCCGCGGCGTTCCCATCCAGGCGCAGATCGGCGTCGTCCATCATGTGCCTCCCGTGGGGCCGAAGCGCTCCGTCTTGACCCGCGCCGGCTCATGGCTCATCGCAACGAGCGTCGAAGCCACCGTCTCCACCAGTCGCGTCGGCCCGCAGACATAGACAAGCGGCCGCTCGGCAGGCGACCAGGCGACCTCGGCCAACATCGCCTCGTCGATCCGTCGCCGGTATCCATCCCACTCCGCCGGCTGGGTGCGCGTCAGCGTGTGGATCACGTCGAGCGAGCCGTCGGCGGCGGCAATCCGGGCGAGTTCCTGGCGGTAGATGATCTCGTCGAAGGAGCGCGAGGAATAGAGCAAGCGGGTCGGGACTGGGACTTCGGCTCCGGCCGCCGCCCGGTGGCGAATCATCGCCATCAATGGCGCGATGCCCGAGCCGCCGGCGATCAACAGCAGCGGTCCACCGTCCGCAACTTCCCAGGTGAAGTAGCCGCCAATCGGTCCGCGCAGTTCCAGCTTATCGCCGGGTCGCAACTCGTCGGCGAGGTACGGCGACACCTCGCCGTCCTCCAATCGCTCGACAGTGAGCTCGACCCGCTCGCCGTCCGGCGCCGAGGCGATCGAATAGCTGCGCTGCGCCTGGTACCCGTCTTCCGCCGTCAGCCGCACGTCGACGTGCTGACCCGGCCGGTGCCCTACCCAGCCAGGCGCCGCCAAGATCAAGCTCTTCGTCCGCGGCGTCTCAATGACGGTCTCGACGACTTCCGCCAGCCGCCAGCTCAGTCGCCGTGGTACCGCTGTTCCTGCCATGGGTCACCATAGTTGTGGTAGCCAAGCGACTCCCAGAAACCGGGCTGGTCGTCGTCGGTAAGCTCCAATCGCCGGACCCACTTGGCGCTCTTCCAGAAATAGAGATGCGGCACGAGCAGACGGGCCGGCCCGCCATGTTCCGCCGCCAGCGGCTCGCCGTCGTAACCGAAGGCAATCCACGCCTTGCCGCCCGTGACGTCCTCGATCGGCAAATTGGTCGTGTACCCGCCATCGCAATGGGTGAGCAGGAAGCTCGCGTCATGGTCGACGCCGTCAAGCAGCGTGTCGAGCGAGACCCCTTCCCACTCCGTATCCAACTTCGACCACTTCGTGACGCAATGGATGTCGACCGTGAACGTCTCGCGCGGCAGGGCGAGTAACTCCTCCCACGTCCAGCGCCTGGGCTCCTCGATCTCGCCGACGATCCGCAAGTCCCACTGATCGAGGCGGGAACGCGGCGTGGCGCCCGCCGAGAGCACCGGGAAGTCCTCGGTCACGTACTGGCCGGGGGGAACGCGCCCAGACAGCTCCGGCTGGCGGCGACGTCCCCGGAACCCACGTGAGATGAATCCACTCCCCATGGCCATTGCCTCCAGATTAGCCCTCCGGCCCGACGACCGCGGAGATGCCGAGCACCTGCCTCGCACCGTCCTGGGCTTGCACGGCGAGGTACGGCTCCGACGTTTGCACCGAGATCGTCGTTTCGAATCCGGCGCGTGGTTCGGACCCGACGGGCCGCAACTGGTCGGGGTCCGGACCGGCAAGCACGTGCCAGCTCGCGACCTCGGTCGCCCCGTTCCAACTGACGTACACCGTCACCTCGTCCTCCGCCCCCGATTCGGCCACAACGGCGGGCGCATCACTCGGCAGTCCAGTCCACGGGAAGCGATAGGCACGGTACGAACTACCGTCCGTCGGGAAGCGTCCGTTGAAGCGCATGCTGCCGTCCGGGCCGAACTCGGAGAAGACCGGCGCGCTCCCCCAGCCGACGAACGCGTTGCCGTTCGGCAGCATCTGCATATTGCCCTGGCTGACCGAAAGAATCTCGGTTGGGTGGACATATTCACGCACCAACGTCGCGCTCATCGCGTCCATGTCGAGTTTGAGCACAACGCCGCGAGACCGCGTGTCCGCGTCATCCTCACCAGCCGCATTGTCGAAGATCGTCAGATCGCCGTTCGGGTGGATGCGGGCGTCGTGATGAAAGGCGGTTTCCGTGCCCGCGCCCATCGTGAAATCGCTCCGCTTGCCGCCCAACCGCCAGCGGATCTCGCCGGTCCGGCGGTCGATCTGGTACACCGCGTGGGTGTGGCGCGCGCACAGGATCAGGTGGCCGTCACCGTCGGCCTCGATGGAGTTGAGGTGGACGTAGTCGAAGGGCTCGTTGGCGTCCGTCGACGCCTCGCTGGAGGACTCGTCGAGGGCGACGTGGTCGAGGCTGTGCCACTCGAAGAGCACCCGGCCGGTCGCGACGTCGATCTCCTGGACAATCCCGTCCAATGCCGTGCCGTTCCTCGCGCCGCCGACCGACGACAGGTCCCAACGCACGGTGTTGTAGACGACGATCAGCGCGGTCCCCTGAGGCGTCAGCAGGAACTCGTGCTGGTCCCCCCCGGCGTAGCCGTTGCCCACCCGGATCACGGCAACTTCCTCGTAGGAACTGTCGCGCAGCACGAAGTGGCCGAGGCCGTGCCCCACTTCGGAGACGCCCTCCCACCACGTGAGCATCGGCTGCCCGCGATATCGCTGAACGCGGAGGTCGCCGATCGTGTCCACGTCGACGGCCATCGGCACGAACCAAACGAGCTCGCCGAGGTCGTCGAGGATCATGGCGCCGTTCTGCCCGTCGGGCATCTTGGCGCCGACGAAAACGTAGCCTTCGGCGGTCTCGGCGGCAGGGGTGGTCACCGTGATCACGGGCGGCAGCAGATCGGGGCGAGAGCGAAACACCCGCGGCGCGGCAGCCGGGTCGTCGGACTCGCGCGTCTCTTCTACATGCGGCGGCGGGGCCGGCCGCGCAACGGTAAAGGCGATCGACCCGTCGGCGGTTTCCCCCAGCGGCAAACCGGCCCAAACCGTGACTGACTCACCTGGCTGGAACGGCGCATCGGGCACGTAACTGGCGCCCCGGCCATCGGAATGCGGCGCCATGATCCCCGAGTGCGCGCCGCTCTGCGCACCCACGACCTTGACCGCGCCCAACTCGTCGGCCTGTATCCCGCGGAAGGTGATCTCCGTGCCGGGTGAGGCCGTCCGGGTGTCGGGGGGCGGGAAGACGGCGATGTCGGCCGGGGCCGGGGTAGGCGAGCCGGCAGGCGTCGCCTCGGATGCCCGCACGGTCTCGGCGTAGGCAGGGAGCGGGCGCCCTCCAGCCACGGCCAGCACGCCGCTGCCCACCGCGCCCAGCCCGCCGCGTAGGATCGCCCGCCGGCTCGGACGGAACGCGACACGGTCGTCCGCCGCGCCGCCAGTTGGTCCCTGTTCCGCCTGCCTCATTGATGGTTACCTCCTCATAAGGAGCCCACTCCGCGCGGGCCCGCGCCGATTTCGCGGGCATCATACTGTTTTGACCGACGACCGAGGTTACCCGCGCTACCGCGTCAGACGCTCGCTTCATCGCGGCGCGATGGGAGCGTCGCCCGCAGCATCAGGTAGCCCACCACGCCGGCAATCACCGACCCGATGAGAATCCCGATCCTCGCCGCGTCCGCGACCGGGCCAGCCTCGAACGCGAGCTCCGTGATGAAGAGCGAGATCGTAAAGCCGATGCCGCCCAGGCACGCCACCGCGCCGAGGTGCCGGCACGTAATCGCACCGGGCAGGATGGCGATGCCGGTTCGCACCGCCAGCCACACGAAGAGCGTGATGCCCACCGGTTTGCCCACCACCAAACCAGCCACCACGCCCCAAGTAACCGCGCTGCCGAGAGCCTCGCCCAAGCCGTCCACCAGCGGGATTCCGGCATTAGCGAACGCGAAGATCGGCAGGATCCAGAAGGCGACCCACGGGTTGAGCCTGTGCTGTAGGTGCGTCATCGGGGTCTCGACATCTTCGCAGAGCTGCTCCAGCGCCTCGGTCGCCTGCTGCTGGGGCTCGTTGCTGAGCATGCTCGGCGTCGCGTAGCAGGCCGCCTCGAAGTCGTCCATGGCCTGCCGGCCACGCACAAGAAATTCGCTCGGGTTGATCCACGACCGGGCCGGCACGGTCATCGCCACAAGCACTCCCGCCACCGTCGCATGCACCCCCGATTCGAAGACCGCAACCCACACCCCGACCCCCACAAAGGCATAGATCGGCCAACGGTGAAAGCCCATGGCGTTCGCTACGCCCAGGGCACCCAGGAGGAGGGCCGCGACGCCGAGCGCCGACCAGGAGATCGACTCCACGTAGAAGACCGCGATCACCAGCACCGCCAGGATGTCGTCGACGATCGCGAACGCGGTCAGGAAGACGAGTAGCAGCGGCCGCACCCGACTCCCCAGCAGGCTTAGGATTCCCAGCGAGAAGGCGGTGTCGGTCCCGATAGCGATCCCCCAGCCGCGCCCACCGTCCCCGCCCAGGTTGAACGCCGAAAAGACCAGCGCCGGTACGATCGCCCCTCCCAGGGCCGCGGCGACCGGCAACGCGGCCTGGCGCGGGTACCGCATCTCGCCGACGAGCACCTCGCGCTTGATCTCCAGCCCCACGATGAAGAAGAAGAGCGCCATCAACCCGTCGTTGACCCAGTGCCGCAGCGATTCGGTGATCCCGTAGCGCCCGACGCCGATGGTCAGCTCGGTCTCCCAGAAGCGCTCGTAGGTGTCCGACAGGGGCGTGTTGGCCATGAGCAGGGCCAGCGCGGTGCCCAGCAGTAGCAACCCGATGCCCGAGACGCTGGTACGGACGAAACTATCTAGGGGCGCCAGGGCCAGGACGATCGGCCGTTCCTGCGCGGTCCCGCTGATGATCGAATAGGTCGACGGTTCGTCGTTGAATGCCTCGCCGCGCTCGTACCAGACGCGCCGCTCCGCCGATCCCTCCCAGTTTCTGAGGTTGCTCTCGCGGTCGAACCGCGCCACGACCCGGTATTGCCGGTTCCCCCGCACGGGACGGGACACCCGCGCCCCGAGGTAGCCGGGGAAGCGCGACGCCTCGTCGATGACGCCCTGCAGGAACGCCTCGTACTCCTGCTCTCGACCAGGGCGAACGCGGCGGCTCACGCTGAACGTGACCGCCGGGTCGTCCCGCTCCTCAACCTCCGTCGTCGGTTCCATGGTCTCTGTCCGACTCGCGCCCTACCGCGCCGGCTCCAAATACACCTGATCCGCGTAGCACCAGATCCAGTCCTCCCCCCGCTCGTACGACCGGATGATCGGGTGGCTGGTCGCGTGGAAGTGCTTGGTCGCGTGCTTGTTCCGCGAGTTGTCGCAGCAACCGACGTGGCCGCAGATCAGGCAGAGCCGCAGGTGGACCCAGGTATCCCCCATCTCCAGGCACTCCTCGCAGCCGTCGGGTGTCCTCGGGTCAACGTCGCGGATCTGGTCCAGGTGGGTGCAGGTCGCGCTCATCTTACTGCTCCTTTCGGAGGGATGCGTTCCAGGGCCCGACGGTCCCAATCGGCCAGCGTCGCCGCTGCCTCGTAGGCGCTCTGGAAGAAGTCCAGGATCGCTGCCGCCGGTGAGGCGGCGCGGCGCGCGTCATCGTAGCGCAACAGAAACAGACCAAGGTCCGGATCGTGGTATGCCGCCTCGGGGCGCACCGGCGCCTCCCTGAATCCGGGCGGTTCGGGGTAAATGTAGGCAAAGAACGCGGGTTCGCCGAGCGCCACGCCGGACATCGTGGGGTTCCCGGGCCAGAAGCCGCAGGCGAAATTCTCCTGCTCTTCGGCCAGTTGCACGAAGCGCGGCGCCCCCGCCGGAGGTATCGCCGGCCTCCCCGAAAAGCGGGTCGCGGTAAGGTCGAACGACCCCCAGAAGAAGTTGACGGGGCTGCTCTTGCCGACGAAGGGGGAGCGGAACCGTTGCAGGATCCGCTCGGTCTGGACCAGGATCCGCCACCAGCGCTGGACCGGCTCCGGATCGTACGACGCGTGCTCCGTGTCGATCGCGCACGAGATCGGGTTGGGGATCTCGACCGGCAGCGGGTTGATCGCCACCACGATCCCCATCGCCCGCACCGTCGCCAGGAGTTCGGCGTAGAAGTCGGCCACCGACCGCGGAATCAGCGGCAAAGACCTGGTGCGCCCGTCGCTGGCGTGGACGAACAACGTGTGATCGACGAAGTCGAAGTCGATCGCGAACATTTTGTCCCCCGCGGGGATGGCGCCGGTGGTCAGCCCGCGGGGCGTCACGGCGAACGCCACGTTCCACCATTCGTTGAGGAACGGGGTCAGCTCCAACTTGATCTTGCCCACGACCTGGGTCCACAGGTGGAGCGTCTCCTGCGTCTCCCGCCACGCCTCCAGCGGCAACGGCGGCCAGGTCTCGGTCGTCGGCGCGGTGATGGTCATGGCCATCCCTCCTCCTCGTTATTTGGCTTTCGCCTTCCTTGGCTTTCGCCGCGACACCCGTCCCAATCATGACACGACCCGCGACAGGCGGCTGCCGACACATGCGTCAACGCTCTCGTGGTCCCTCACGCACCGCAAGACGTCGAGGGTGATGGGCACGGCGGCGATCCCCGCCGCTGTGCCAGCCCTTCCGAGTTCGCCAACGCTCGTCGCTCCCGTCGGGTTGAAGCAATGCGACTCCAGAGCAGATTCTAGCGGGCCAACGCGATCGCCCGCTCCAGCGTGGCCTCGTCGTACCCGCCGCGGTGGGGCCGTCCGTTAACGTAGATTGTCGGCGTGCCGCCGACGCCGCTCCGGAGGCCGCCCTGGAAATCCTCCTCGACGCGATCGGCGTAGCGGTGCCCGGCCTCGAAGCGGCCGGGGGCGCTCCCTTCGTTCGGGATCCCGAACTGAGCCGCGTAGGCGGACAGGTGGTCGGGGTCGAGCGTGCCCTGGTGGGCGAAGAGGTGGTCGTGCACCTCCCAGAACGTGCCCCGGTCGGCCGCGGCCTCGGCCAGCTCCGCCGCCGCCGCCGCGTGCGGGTGGATCTCCCGCAGCGGGAAGTGGCGGTAGACCAGCCGAAACCGGTCCCCGATGCGCCCCTCCAAGGCCGTGATGGCGTTGAGCGCACGGCGGGTGTATGGGCACTGGTAGTCGCCGTAGACCACCACCGTCGCCGACGCGTCCGCCGGCCCGCGCACATGGTCGTCTGGCCCGACCGGTTCCGCCAGGCGCTCCGTGCCACCTCCTGCGAACCAATCCCAGACATCGTTCCCGGTGGCGCGATCCAGTCCGTAACTGTCGATGTGCGCGTCGAACGAGTCGCGATCGTCATCGTCGAACTGGCGCTGCAACTCGGCCATCTGGGTCGTCGTCATCTCGTTGAGCACCGCGGGGTGCTCCTGCGCTTGTCGTGCCATCGGTTTCCTCCCTGTCGCGGGCTGCCCGCGCCTGTTTCGTCGTAGGGCAGCTCCGCTCGCGTTCTAGGCGAAGGGGCGGCCCCATCGTTCCTGGTGGGCGATCTGATCCAGAGGCTTGCGATGCTTTTTGCCCCGCCCGACCGCGTCGGCCGGATAGCCGAGCGGCAGCACCGCCAGCACATCCAGGTCCGCCGGGATGCCAAGGAATGCCCCGATGCCCTCGATCGGACCGAAACCGCTCCAGTTGCCGCCGATCCCCTCGGACCAAGCCGTCAGCAGCATCGACTGGATCGCGCGGCTCACATCGGAGACGGTCCACGGCGTCCGGTCGACGGCGACGACGATCGCCAGCGGGGCCTGGGCGATGTACGGTCCGGACGGAACCAGGGCCGCGAGTTGACGGAGCACGTCTCGATCCTGGACCACGACGAAGTGCCACGGCTGTCTGTTCGCCGCACTCGCCGATAAGCGCCCCGCCTCCAGCACCCGTCGGATCACGTGCTCCGGCACGGGCCGATCTTGGTAGCTCCGTACCGCGAGGAGCGTACGGATCGCGTCGAAGACGTCCATGGTTGAATCCTCCTTGCCGCGTCTAAACCTGGCCGACCAACCGCGCGAGCTGTCTCGTCTCCCTGAGGAGGTCGACCGAGGGGTAAAGGCTCAGGCCAAAGGTGATCGGGTGTCCGTAGTCGGTCATGTCTCAACCCTTCTGGCGACGGACGTGCGATGGCGAGGGCCGACGGCCGTCAGTCCACGTACGGTCCGTTGAAGACGGGCGTCTCCCCGTACGGCTTCCCGGCCATGAGCAGGAAACGCGTCCCGGGCTGTGCATCGACCACGGTCAGCGCGCGACCCGATCCGAGGACGGCAATCTGCGAGCGGCTCGCCCGCCGTGTGTCGGCGCCAAAGCTGGCCTCGCCTTCCAGCATATACACAAAGCCGTTGAAGTCAGACGGGACCGGGCTGCTGAAGGCTCCGCCCCTCGGCAACTCGACGTCCAGGATGAGCCCAGGCGTCCCGAGTTCGACCGGAGAGCCGTCCCCGACCAGCACCCGCACGTTGGCGTCGCCCTCCTGCCGGATGGGCACGTCCCACGGATTCAGGAGCTGCGCGCTCGGCTCGACTCCCTTGTCCTTGCGCGCCAGGTTCACCCAAAAGAGGACGCCACGCATCTCACCGCCGGCCATGCCCTCCCGGAGCTCGTCTTCGCCGATCCCTTCCGCGTGCCACACGCCGCGACCCGTGCGGAGCTTCAGGAGCGATCCGGACTGCAGCCGCGCGCGCTCCATCGCGCCACCGGGACCGGTGCTGTGGCCGGTACTGGCCGCGCCCGCGATCAGGTACCAGAGGTTGTCGAACCCACGGTGCGGGTGCTTAGTATCCAGGCTCGCCCACTCCGGCGTGATGGGAACGACGCCCTCGTGAACGAGGATGAACGGATCCACCAGCGAGTAGGGGATCCGCGCGGACGGCAATGTTTCGAGAATATCGAGGCCCATCATCGGGCGGATCCGGGCGTCCTCGACCAGGACGATCTCGCGCTCCGCTACGTCGATTTGGGTGACCATGGTGGGTTGCTCCTTGCTCCATTCGCTGTGCTAGAACCCGAGGACCTCGTCGACGAAGACGACGGTGGTGCGACCGGGGAAGTACTCGCGGTTGATGATGAGAATCTTGTACACGCCGCTGTGCACGCCGTACGCCGCCTGGGCGCGGGCATCCTCGAGCGGGAAGGCGTATTGGTCGATGCGGCGGAGACCCTCCTCGAGGTCGAACACGATCTTCTGCGTCCCCACCACGAGGATGACTCGCCCGGCGCCGCTGGCGTACGGCCAGAGTTGGCTGCCACTCGCCGAGGCCGTAACCAGCGATCCGGTCTCGGTGACCGCGTGCACGCTGCCCAGCATCACGTCCGGCGCTGCGGTCAGGCGGCGCATCTCGTCGGCCCGCGTCGCGCGGTCCATGCTCCAGATCCGCGGGCGGAGGGGCTCGTAGCGACCGGACTTCTCGATCTCGTCGGTGATGCCGGAGACCTCGAGCGACTGCGAGGCGCCGTGATACACCTGGGATCCGTCCGGGATGAGATCCAGGACGATCTGTTTGGCTGCCGCGGCGTCCGCGGCCCGGAGCACGCTGATACCGTTCGCTTCAAGGGCGGCGGCGGTCCGCTTCACGCGGGCGTCGTCCGCCACGGTCGCGAACCGACGAGTGATGGACTGATCGAGGTCGGGTTGGAGGGGGAGTTCGGTGATCATGGGCATTTCCTTTCTGGCTGCTCCGCTGCTATACTTGCAAGTGCAAGGATATTACACCAGGGAGTTTGCAAATGCAAGTACCTTCGGGAACCGACGTCGCCGGTCTCCTCGACCGGCTCGTGGCCGACGCGCTGCCGGGCGGGCGTGGCGTGGGGGCCTGGCGCGCCCTGCTGCAGGCCCACGCCACGCTCATGCGCCAGCTCGCGACGGACCTCGTACAGGAGACCGGTCTGACCTTGGGCGACTTCGACGTGCTCGCTCAGCTGGCGGTCGCCGGCGGCGAGCTGCGCATGACGGACCTCGCGGCCCGGGCGTTCACCTCACGGTCGGGCATGACCCGTCGTATCGACCGGCTGGTCGATGAGGGCCTCGTTCGTCGCGCCAACGCCGATGCCGACGCGCGGGGCGTCGTGATCGCGCTGACCGACACCGGCCTGGCCCGCCTGACCGAGACCGCGCCGGTCCACCTGCGCGGGGTTTCGAACCTGTTCGTCGCGCAACTCGATGATCAGGAGCTCGCCGTGCTCGAGCGTGCTCTGGACAAGGTCACCCTCGATTGCACGTTTGGCTGAGCGCCAGGGTTCTACTCCTTCTCCTTCGCGAGACAAGGCGGCCACCGACAAACTGCCGCGCGTTGAGGACGGACGTGCTCCGCGG
>JBOGUE010000359.1:0-4890 GCA_050695955.1 Thermomicrobiales bacterium
GGCGAACACGTCACCCTCATCACCTGCGGCGGCCCCTTCGACGTCAACACCGGCGAATACCTCGAACGCATGGTCGTCCGCGCCACCCGCATCACGACGTAGGGCGGCAAGGCGGCAAGGGCGGCAAGGCGGCAAGGGCGGCAAGGGCGGCAAGGAGCATTCGCCGCCCTCTCTCCTCATTCCCGGCGCTTCACGCAAAAAGCCCCTCCGAGTCTGTGGAAAGTACCTTGCTCACCACAACCCCGGATGGGCTTTGTCGTGCGTAGACCGGGCCTTCAGCCCCGGTACAGGCCGGGGACGGAACGGAGACGGCCCACCGCGGGCCGCCCCCTAACGCCTAACGCCTAACGCCTAACGCCTACGCCGCCGTCTTCCGCTGGTACAGCCAGACCGACACCATGATCGCCACGATCAGGATGCCCACGCCCCAGGCCAGCGCCTGCCACCCGTCCGATCCGATCGGCGTGCCCAGCATCCAGCCGCGCACCGCGTTCACCGTCACCGTCACCGGCTGGTGATCCGTGAAGGTCCGCAGCCACCCCGGCATCGTCTCGGTCGGCACGAATGCGCTGCTGGCGAAGGTCAGCGGAAAGATGAAGGTAAAACCGACCGCCTGCACCGCTTCGGTGCTTCGCGCCAACAGGCCAAGAACCGCGCCGACCCACGACATCGCGAAGCTCATGAGCAGGATCAACCCGATGGCGGCGACCCAATCGCCGAAGCCGCCGTCCGGCCGGAAACCGATCGCGAAACCGACGGCAAGCGTCACCACGGTGCCGATCATGTTTCGCACCATGTCCGACATCGTCCGCCCGGCGATCACCGCCGACCGCGCCATCGGCAGCGAGCGGAACCGGTCGACCACGCCCTTGCGAATGTCGGTCGCCAAACCAACCGCCGTGTACATCCCGCCGAAGAACATCGTCTGCACGATGATGCCCGGAATCAGGAAGTTGACGTACGACCCGCCTTCCGTCGCGATCGCCCCGCCGAAGACGTACCGGAAGAGCAGCACGAAGAGGATCGGCATGAAGGTGACGTCCATGAGCGCCTCGGGCACCCGCGGAATCGCCCGCAAGTCCCGCTTCGCGATCACCAGCGCGTCCGCGATCGCCGTCGCCGGCTTGCTCCGCCGCAACGGCTCCAGCGACATCGACGGCGTTGGGATCGGTTGAATATCGCTCGCAATACGCATTACGCGGCCTCCTCTTCTGCCACCTCGTCGTCCTCCGTCGTCCGATGCCCGGTCAGCGTCAGGAAGACGTCGTCCAACGTCGGCCGCCGCAACCCCAGGTCTTCCAGCACCACCCCGGTCTCGTCGAGGTCGCGAATAATCGCCGGCAGGCGTTGCGCCCCGTTCGTCAACGGCAAGATGATCGACCGCTCCTTCGGATCGACGTGCATCTCCCCGTCGCCGAACGGCTTCAGCACCCGGACCGCCGCGGCCATGTCGCCGCCGTTGGTGATCCGCAACTCCAACCGTTCGCCGCCGACCCGCGCCTTCAACTCCGTCGACGTGCCCGCGGCGATGACTTGACCATGGTCGATCACGGCGATCCGGTCGGCCAGATGGTCCGCCTCGTCCAAATACTGGGTCGTCAGCAGCAGCGTCGTTCCGCCCGCCACCAGCTCGCGGATGATCTCCCACATCCCCTGCCGAGCCCGCGGGTCGAGCCCCGTCGTCGGCTCGTCGAGGAACAGTACTGGCGGCGCCAAAATCAAGCCGGCCGCCAGGTCGAGCCGCCGCCGCATGCCGCCCGAATAAGTCTTCACCAACCGCGTCGCCGCGTCCGCCAGATCGAACCGCTCCAACAGCTCGTCCGCCCGCTGCCGCGCCTGGTGCTTCGGCAGGTGATAGAGCTGCCCAAACATCTCCAGGTTCTCGCGGCCCGTCAGCAACTCGTCGACCGCGGCGAACTGCCCGGTCAACCCGATCCGCAAGCGCACCTGCTCCGGCTGCCTAACCACGTCCAGCCCGTCGATCTCCGCATGCCCCGCGTCCGGCTTCAACAGCGTCGCCAGAATCCGCACCGCCGTCGTCTTCCCCGCGCCGTTCGGCCCGAGCACGCCGAGCACCGTACCTTCTTCGGCCGCCAGATCAAGCCCGCGCAAGGCGTGCGTCTCGCCGAAATGTTTCTCCAACCCTTCGGCCAAAATAGCCGGTCGTCCATTCGCCATGCGTCGTTTCCCCCTTGATCGCACGCGATTCCGTTTCCACGAACCCACTTGCTCAACCGACCGGTCGGTAGGTATACTCTCGCCAAAACAACCCCGCGACGGATGTGCGGGGCATCTACCGACCGGTCGGTCAGTCAGGGGCTATAGTAGTGATCCCCTGCCTCTTTGTCAAACGTCCGACCCGCCTCATTGTGAGACGGTCGGGCGGTGAATCATAGAAGGTATCAGCTTCAATGACCACCTCCACCCCAACCACCAGCATCGGCGCCGGCCGCACACGCATCCTCCGCGCCGCCCGTACCCTCTTCCTCGACCGCGGCTTCGCCGAGGTCTCGATGCAACAGATCGCCGGCGATGCCGCCATCACCAAGGCCACCCTCTATCACCACTTCCGGGACAAGGAAGCCCTCTTCATCGAGGTCGTCCGCCGCGAGCACGTACGCGTTGCCCATCAGCTCGAAGAACTCATCGCCGGCGCAACCTCCCTGGAAGAACAGCTCAGGCGCATCGCGGTCGCATTCTTCGAAAGCAACGAAGGGAGCTTCGAGCGCCTAATGGAGGAGTTGTTCCGCCACGTTTCCGCGGAACGCTTCGCCAGCCTCTACGACGAGATGCACGGCGACGCCACCAGCCCCGAAGGCGTCATCCGCGCCTGCTTCGCCCAGGCCATAGCAACCGGCGAAATCGCCCCGTTCAACCCCGACCTCCTCGCCACCCTTTTCTTCAGCATGGTCCACGGCATGCGCTGGGTCAGCGACTGCTCCCCCTCCTCAACCACCTTCACCCAGCACGACGCCGCCCTCCTCCCCCACCTCCTCCTCCACGGCATCGCCTCCAAACGGTCACCGTGATCAGGATCAGCGCGAAGGGGAAAAGATGCTCAGGCCCGGAATGTGTTGGAAGTCCTTCACGTTGCGGGTAAGCACCGTGAGATTGTGTTCGATCGCGGTGGCGGCAATCAACAGATCCAAATCACCGATTTGCCGCCGAAGATGTCGCGACAACTCTCCGCACACGACGGCAAATCGCTCCGCGATCGCCGCCGTTAGCGGAAGTATTTCCTTCTTTCTCAGGAACGTCCGCATCCCAGCAAGTGCTGTTTGGGGATCGCGGGCGTAATACGCGCCTTCGTAGAGTTCGGCATAGGTAATCAGGCTGATCGCCAGACCGTCATCCGTCAGATCGGCAAGCGTTTGCACCGCCACCGGTTCCGCGTGCAAGGCATCGATGACCCAATTCGTATCAACCAGATACAAGCTCACAGCTTGGTCGAAAGTCGGTTTGCTGTACGCCGTCGCTCGGTAATGTACGCCTTGAACGCCTCGGCATCGACATCCTTCCAGGACCCGGCAGCTTCATAGATGGCCGCGCGCGAGTCGGCCGCATCCTCGGGTGTGGGCCTGCGCCGGGAGGCGAATGCTCCTCCCTCGCCAAACTCCTGTGCGACCTCCAACCGAAAGGTCTCCTCGCCGGCAGCGATCAGAAGCGTCACGTCGTCCGCAACCGCGTCGCGCAGGAGCCGACTCAATTCACTGTCGGCCGGTATCTGGACGGTTTTTGTAGTCGCCATAGTCGATTGTTCCTCCCGAAGCCAAGGAACGCAATCCTAAACCATTCTCGTCGCCGCTTTGAACTCGTCCACTCTATTATGGCAGGGTGGCCGACGCGCTTCGATCACGTCAAGCTTCGTTGCATTCTTCAGCCACTTTGGTTCACCGGTGCTATACTTCCCCGAGTCGGCGGCAGAGCCGTCAGGCGCACTACGCGCCGGCGGGATGGCCGCCATTCTTGTGTTTCCGACGTCACTCCTACGACCGATAGACAAATGAACGCGACCACAATCACAACTCAAACACCGCACCAGACCGAGGTCGACCGCCTCCTCGCCGCCGCCAAGATCGGCCCGCGCGACGGCGCCGGCAAGACCATCGTCGTCGCCATGAGCGGCGGCGTCGACAGCGCCGTCACCGCCCTCATCATGCGCGAACGCGGCTACCGCGTCGTCGGCATGAACCTGCGCCTCTTCTCCCCCGACGATCCCGCGCATGCAGTGAATCCTTGCTGCGGCATCCCCGCCATGGACGACGCCCGCGCCACCTGCACCCTCATCGGCGTCCCCTTCTACGCAATCAACATGGAGAGCGAGTTCGGCGAGGCCGTCGTCAACCGCTTCGTCGACGACTACGCCACCGGCCGCACCCCCAACCCCTGCCTCGAGTGCAACCGCCACGTCAAGTTCCGCCATCTGGTCCACCGCGCCCAACTCCTTGGCGCCGACTGCCTGGCCACCGGCCACTACGCCCGCATCCTCCACGGCGATGCGGTCACGGGCGAGCCCCATCGCCTCTACCGCGCCCTCGATAGCCGCAAGGACCAGAGCTACGTCCTCCACACCATGACCCAGGAGCAGCTCGCCTACCTCCGCTTCCCCCTCGGCAATCTCACCAAGCCGGAGGTCCGCACCCTCGCCCGCGCCTTCGACCTCCCCGTCGCCGACAAGGAGGAGAGCCAGGAGATCTGCTTTGTCGGCAAGGGCAGCTACGCCGACTTCGTCGCCAGGCGCCGTCCCAACGCCGCCATCCCCGGCGACGTCGTCGACAGCGGCGGCGCCGTCATCGGCGAGCACCGCGGCTTGCTCCACCACACCATCGGCCAGCGCCGCGGCATCGGCATCCCCCGGCCCCAGCCGCTCTATGTCCTCAACCTCGACAC
>JBOGUE010000360.1:0-2993 GCA_050695955.1 Thermomicrobiales bacterium
GCCCAAGCGGGCCGGACAGTCATTAACGAATCCCCGCCTCCGTCAGCATTGCACGTACATCAATAACCTGCCGCGTGCGCGAGGCCTCGACGGCGGCGAAGGCGAGGGCGGCGGTGCGGATGTTGTCGGGCGCGGCGGTTTGCGGTTCGGGGCCGCCGTCGAGCCAATCGAGGAACCCGGCGATCACGGCGCGGTGGTCGGCCGGGGTCGTCTCGTCCGCGGCGACCTCCGTCACCCGTTCGTACCCCTTGCCCAGGTGCTCGGTGATGCGGACGACGTCGTCGGCGTCGACCGTGACCGTGCCCTTCTGGCATTCGACCCGGTAGTGCTCGTGGTGCCAGCCGGTTTCGTGGCCGCGGGTGATGTGAGTCATCTCGTATTGGCCGATGACCCCGTTCTCCATCTCGATCAGGAACATGGCGCAGCAGTTGTTACCAAATGTGCTCCAGGGGCGGTTCCACTGGGTGCCGGAGATCCAGGCGACGTCGGAGCCGGCGAGGTGGCGGAACATGTCGAGGTGGTGCTCGGCTCCCTCGTAGATCATGGCGTCGGGGATCTGGTGGCGGAAGGCGCCGCCGGCGGTGTCGATGGTGTAGTCGGCGGCGAAGCGGCAGACGACGTAGTTCACCTGTCCGAGGCGTCCCTCGTCGAGGACGCGCTTGAGGGTGCGGATGCGGGTCGTGTAGCGGTAGTTCTGGACGACCGAGAGCTTGATCCCGGCGTCCTGGGCCAGGCGGTAGATCGCCAGGCTGTCTTGCCAACTGTCGGCGATCGGTTTCTCGCAGAGGACCGGCAAGCCCCGTTCGGCGGCGAGCTCGACGGCGCGCAATCGGGCGCGGGGCGGCGTGCAGAGGAGGACGAGATCGGCGTCGGCGCCAGCAAAGGCTGTCTCGATGTCGGTGAAGCGTTGGTCCGCTTGCAGACCGAGCAGATCGGCCGAGCGGTTGAGCGCCTCTTCGTTCAGATCGACGAGGCCGACGACGTCGAGCCGGTCGGCCAGCGCCGGGATGAAGGTGCGGACCCAAACGCCGGGCCAGCCGCCGGCGCCGATCATCAGCGCCCGGCGCTTTGCGCCAACGATCTCGCCGGCACGCGAAACCAGCTTCCCGGTTTGAGCCTGAACGGCAACAGCCATAAGGCGGTAGACATCCCCTGCGAGTAGCGGCGAGCCAGACAGCAAACAGGTGAGACGAAAGGCCGGCAAGGGGTCCATGATTGGACACGATCCGCGACCGGCACTGGTCGGTAGGCGAGCGTTCGCCTAATGGGATGGCGACAGCCTAGCGAACCGGCGACCGAATGTCAATGGTCCACAGAGGTGAACGGCGAAATCGTGCGGCCGGCATAGACAAGCCCGCTACTGTGCCGTACGCTCGCCTAGGCGAACGCTCGCCAGTCCGTCATGCTGAGTCCGTAGGCGAAGCATCCCCCGGCGAAGCCGGTGCGCCGCTAGGATCGCCGTTGGATGCCGGCGCTGCGCTTCGCGCGGGGATGCTTCGATGCCTCAGCATGACGACGGAGGGTGCGCGTTCGTGGATAATCTGGGCTAGAGGAGAACTCGATGTCGCATGTCTCGCTTCGCGACGTGGCAGAGCAGTCCGGCGTCAGCTTTCAGACCGTGAGTAAGGTGCTGCGGGGGACGGGGAGCGTTGCCCCGGCCACACGCCAGCGCATCTTCGACGCGGCGGCCGCGCTTGGCTACGTGCCGAATACGCTGGCCCGCGGCCTCGCCATGCGCAGCACGCGCTCGATTGGCTTCATCGCCTCGGGCCTCGCCTCGTTCGTCCTCGCGCCGCTGCTGCTCGGCGCGGAGCGGGAGGCGCACGCCCGCGGCTATTTCATCGTCTTTGCGCTAGCGACGGGGCACGAAGACGACGCCGAACGGCTGGTGCGGCAGTTGGTCGAGCGCCGGGTGGACGGGATCGTCAACGCCGCGCTGACCCTGCAACATGACCAGCAGTACGGCGAGCTGCTGCGCACCCTCACCACCAGCGTCAGCATGTTTGCGGTGCGCGGCGGCGGTATCCCGCTTGTCGGCGAGGACCCGGCCTGGACCGGCTACATCGCCACGCGTCACCTGGTGAGCCTGGGTCACCGGCGGATCGGCACGATCCTCGGCGACCGCGACGCCCACGCCCCAAGCGCACGCCTACGCGGCTATCAGCAGGCGCTGGAGGAAGCCGGCGTCGAGCCGGATCCGAACCTGGCCGAGCTCGGCAGGTGGACGGGCGAAGGCGGCTATCAAGCGATGCAGCAATTGCTCGACCGCGCGCCGGACCTGACGGCGATCTTCGCTCAAAACGACCACATGGCCATCGGCGCGATTAGCGCCTTGCACGACCGCGGGCTACGTGTGCCCGAGGATGTCGCCATCGTCGGCTGCGACGACATCGACCTCGCCCGGTACACCATCCCGCCCCTCACGACCGTTCGCATCTCCTTCGAGAACAGCGGCGCGGCGGGGGTTCGCTTGCTCCTGGACCGCATCGCCAACCCCGACGCGACGCCGTCGCGGATCGTGTTGCCGGTCGAATTGATCAAACGGGCGTCGTGCGGGCACGAAATGGTCCCCACTTCCGGTCGAACGGCCTCCTCCCCAGCCTAACGGCCCCCATCCCCCGCCCCTCCCCCGAAACGCGAGGGAGGGGAGCACGGGCCGCTTGCGTAGAGACGGCGGCTCCCCCCTTCCTCTCGGCGTCGGGGGGAAGGGGGGTTGGGGGGATAGGGGGCCGTTGGGCTGGGGCAAGGAGGCCAGGACATCACACTGGCACGATTTGGTCTTCCAACCGTTTCGAGCGTTGCGTGATGACCTCCGGTTTCTTCTTGCCGACGATGACGGTGTCGTCGTGGCGGAAGCCGCCGAGGCCGTAGATGTAGATGCCTGGCTCGCAGGAATAGACCTCGTTCTCCATGTAGGGGCGGTGGAGGAAGGGCATATCCTCGGGGAACTCGTGGCCGGCGATGCCCATGCCGTGGCCGGTGCGGTGCATGAT
>JBOGUE010000361.1:0-2422 GCA_050695955.1 Thermomicrobiales bacterium
CCACGCATCAGCGCCGTCGACTCGCGCGGCCTCGTAGGCGGCGGGCGGGATCATCTGGAGGGCGGCGAGGAATATCAGCATCGCGAACGCGACCCCCCGCCACACTTCCGCCAGGATCACGGAAAGCATCGGCGCCGATCCCAGCATGTCGATCGGGCCGAGGCTCACTGTCTCAAGCACCGCGTTGATCGGCCCGTCGTCGTAGTCGTAGATCCCACCCCAGATGAACGCCGCCAGGGCAGGAGGGCAGATCCAGGCAAGCAGGACCGCGCCGTAGGCGACCCCGGCCAGGCGATACCGCTTGGCGCGGGCATGATCCAGCAACAACGCCAGTGTCAGGCCAAGCCCGGATTGGCCGATGACGCCCGCGCCCAGCACGAAGACGACGGTGTTGCGGCCGATCATCGGGAAATCGGGGTCGTTCCACAGACGCCGGTAGTTCTCGAGCCCGACCCATCGCGTCTCTGTTGCCCCGAGACCGGCCAACTCGAGGCTGGTGAGACTGGCGTAGATTGCCCACAGCGCGGGGAAGATGAAAAAGAGAACGAGGATCACCGTGGCGGGACTCAACGCGACGAAATACCCCAACTCGTCGCGCCAGCGCGACCGGCCTTGTCTGCCAGGCCGGTCGCGGCGAGGGCGGCTTGCCTCTGCCGGCGCCGTTGTTCTCACGAGCATGGTTGCCTGACGACGTTCTCCTCGCCGAGCACTCGCGTCAGCTCGGAGCCGTATCGCTCGACCGCTTCGTCGGGAGCAACTTCTCCGGTGGCGACAATGCCAGTCGCGTTCTGCACAATGCCGATCAGTTTGCGATAGCTCGGGTCGGGAGGTGATACACGGGCGCTCGCACCCGCTTCAACGAGATCGGAGAGGAACGGAGTTGTCAGGAACGCGGGATCCGTCGCCGCGTCGATGCGGGCAGGAATGTGCGGGTCCGCCTGGTTGATCGCGACGTGCATCTCCTTTGTGTTCATCAGCCGCACGAACTCCCAGGCAAGTTCCTTGTTCTCCGAATGCGCGCCGATGTAGATGCAGCTCCCAACCCCACCTATCGTGAACGGCGCGTCGCCGTTCGCGCTCGGATGGAGTGCATAGCCGATCGTCGCCCGCGCCGCCTCGGGATCGTCGGCTGCCCAGCGGCCATAGGCCCACGACCCCTCGAAGATCATCGCCAGGTCCCCAGCTCCGAACTTGTCGGGCATCTCGCTCACCGGCGAAGCCGCGGTCATCACCTGCTGGGAGACGGTTTCGTCGGTCTGGTAGGCGGTTTGGTAGTAGTCCAGCGTCTGACGGATGGCGCAACTGTCGATGATCCACTTGCCGGCCTCGTCCTGCATCGTGCCGCCGTAGGCATAAAGGAGCGGCAGGAACCCCTGAGAAGCGGTAGCCGCCTCGCCATTGGCCCCCGCGTAGAGCGCGTACGGCATCACGTCCGGGAGCTGCGCCTTGACTTCTCGCGCCGCCGCCAGGATGTCGTCCGGCGTTGCCGGCTGCCAATCCTCAGGCAGCCCAGCTTGGGCAAACAGGTCCTTTCGGTAGAAGAGGTAGCTGATGTCCATGCCCCAATTGAGTGCCCAAACTTGACCCTGGTAGGTTAGGCCGTTCCTGGTCACCTCGGGGTACTGCGCCCAGCCATCCCACGATGAAAGAAACTCGTCGAGCGGCTCGATCAAGCCGGCGGCGGCAAGCTC
Source organism: Thermomicrobiales bacterium (assembly GCA_050695955.1). Taxonomy (GTDB): domain Bacteria; phylum Chloroflexota; class Chloroflexia; order Thermomicrobiales; family UBA6265; genus JBOGUF01. Next base: position 1,692 of record JBOGUE010000361.1, read on the forward strand.
GCCGATGCCGAGCCCGTTCAACACGAAGACGTCCGGTCCGGCGCCACGGGTTAACGACAGGAAGAGTTGCGTTGTGTAGTTGCCGCCCGGTGCTTTCTGAATCTCGAACTCCGCCTCCGGATTCGCCTCGCGAAGTGCCGCCGCCGCCCGCGCGATGTAGGGCGAGAGTAGATCGTCCGGATCCTCGAAGCCGACGACGATCTTGCCGGTCAGCGCGGCTGCCCTCGCCTTATCGGGTCCAAAGAATGCGAATCGTCCGAGCACAACGCCGCCGGCCAATGCGGTCGAGCGGCCAATCAAGGAACGTCGACTGATTCCCGATGGACTGCCTGAAGCGGGCGTCGCCGGATAGGCCATAAGTGAGGCATCCTCTCACGACGCCGGCGATCCCGCCGGCCACGTTGACTATCGCTTCCCGCCGAGCAAACCCGCCACACCCCGACAGCCACCCACCAGTACACCAGGACACCATCGTGCACATTGCGGATTGCGTTGCTGCATGGTCGCGATTTGACGATAGCACACGACCAAAAGGGCGTCGACGGCGAGTTCAATGATCTCGAGCAGACGCGTCGAACCCGGTCGCGGCGGCTATCAGCGCGACCGGGTTCGAGGTGGGAGTCGATTAGTCCACGGTGAGATTCGCCTTGGTCACCGTCAGCCGAACGCCATCGCCCGACACACCGGCGATCTTGTCTGCCGTCACGTATCGATCCGTATCGATCCAGCCC
>JBOGUE010000362.1:0-4749 GCA_050695955.1 Thermomicrobiales bacterium
TTCCCATACGGTCGAGTGGACCGAACCGGCCGTGATGGACTCCATTGCCCCACCCTCAGGCGTCGAGATTCTCGCGTCGAGCACGAACGATGGCACGATCCGCTTCACACTGAACGACCTACGCAATCAGACTGTCGTGCACAATGTCGGTCGAGATACGTCCCGGCGGATTTGGCGCTACGCCATCGAGCAGTTCGAACAGAAGCCGATCGACGAGAATCGAGTGCGTTGGAAGGGACCGTACGGATTCTGGCGAACCTACAATCCGCGCGGCGGCGACCGACGTTTCAACCTTGTCTATCGGGACGGCGATGCGCTTCGCGTCTTCTACGCGGTCAGCGACGACGGCCTCCCCGAGCAATGGCGTGCGGTGCTGCCGGTGCGACGGAGCCGCCTGGCCGCGAAGGCGTGATCGTGGCGCCCACGCATCCGTAATCCACAACCTTTCTGCGTGAAGCCGAAGGATCCGCCTCATCCGATGACGTGTTTCGGACGAGCCAGATTCCTCGGCAAGCTCGTTACGACAAACTTCTTCACTCGTCGTGTTGGAGAACGACAACATCCTTGTCGAACCAGACGGGCAGGCGACCTGTCCATGGTCCTTGCTTGGTGCCCTGCAACCACGGCTTCTGCACGTACATTTGGATCCAGTTGCCGAGCGGCACGTAGACGGCATTCTTGAGCGCCAGCTCTTCTGCTTGACTGAAGAGATCGTTGCGCGCCGCGACATCCTTCTCCACGTCGGCTTGCGCGACAAGCTCGTCAAAGGCTTGGGAGTCGGCGCCAGGATCGAAGTCGCCCACGGCTTCGATTTCCGCATTCCAGTTGAACACGCCTTGCATGTACGGCGAATCGGACGCGAACACCTCGGTGAGCAGATGCGGCGTTTCGGTGACGTTCCACCACCAAACAATATCGAACTGGCGTCCGCCGTTGTCTGCTTGCAAATCCTGGATCTGATCGAGCGTCCGCGATGTGTCGTGGATCACCTCGACACCCAAATTGTCCTGGATCATGTCAAGGAACGACTGCCAGCGAGCCTTCTCGTCGTCTGAGTCCTCCGAAGGCTCGTAATACGTGATTTCCGGCAGGCCCTCTCCGTTCGGGAATCCCGCTTCCTCCAAGAGTTGCTGGGCACCTTCGGGACCGAAATCGATCCCGTCCGGCGGCTCGTATTCATTGAGCGTCGTGACAACCGGCGGCGTGAACGCGCTCGTCGCCGCGTACGTGCCTTCCCAGATTTCGTTAGCCCAGGCGCTCCGGTCGATCGCCATGGCGAATGCACGCCGCACCCGCACGTCGTTGAAGGGTTCGGCGTTGAAGTCCATCGCCATCGACCGCGTCGATCCGTGCGGTTGAATCTGAATCAGCTCTTGCGAGAGCTCTGGATCGGTCTCAATCGACGCCTTCAGCGAAAGCGGCACGTCGGCTGAGACAGCTTCGTTTTGGCGATAGAGATTGAGCGCGTCCGAGTCCGCGCTGGGCCCGGTGACGAATGGCCAGTTGATCCTGACAATAGACGGCGAGTTGCCGCCGTAGTGGTTCGGATTCGGCTCCATCACGAATTGGCTATCCGGTTCGAACTCAGTGAAGCGCCAGGGCCCGGTTCCGGCGTCGCTGAGGGCGAAATTCTCGTCCCCTTCTGACTCGAGCACGGCCGGGTCGATCACGCTCCAGACAAAGGCAGCCATGTACGAGAGGAAAAAGCTATATGGTTCGCTGATCGTCACCTCGATCGTCGACTCGTCGACTGCCCGCACGCCCAACTCCTCGCTCTTCTTGTCGAGGTAGTCCCGGTAGCCCTGCACGTGCCGTATGAAGTCGGCCATCGGCGACGGGCGATTCGGATTGAGCGCTCGCTTCCAGGAGGCAATGAAATCCTCGGCGACGACCTGATTGCCGCTAGCATAGGTGGCATCCGGACGGATCTTGAAGGTGTACACCAATCCGTCGTCGCTGACGGTATAGCTCTCGGCGAGATCCAATTCCACTTTGCCGTTCTCGTTGTAGCGAACGAGTCCGCCCCAAACGTTCGGGAAGACGACCCAGAACGGACCCCAATTCACGGTAAAGTGAGGATCAAGCGTCACCGCCTGGCCGAACGGATTGAACGGCACTGAGATCGTGGCATCCTGTTGGATCTCCGCGCCCTGGAAGCGCGCCGCAACGGTGGCACGGGACCCGGGAGCAGCAGACGCCGTTCCGACCCCGAAACGTGCCGTTGCCAGTGCGCCCGCAAGCACTGCCGACCAACGCAGCATGTCGCGTCGGGATCCATTCGGCGAAGTCGAGCGCAAAGTATCTAACAGTTGGTTCAACTCGCGTCGCTCGCCCGTGGTCAGGAAAGAGCGTTGCTTGTCCGAAACGTCAGCCATCGATCGTGCCTCCTCGCCGTCGCATCAATCGCGACGCTTCGTTGCCGTGCGCGGCTCGTCTACCAGAGGACCAGCCTCAGCTCGCTTGCAATGGGCCGCGCCGGCTCCCCTTCGGGATTGTCACGCTACGCTAACATGCCGCACACAACCGCGACAAAGACGGCGGCGCGGATCAATCATGAGGCGTCCGAACTTGGCTCCTCGTCCCATAGAACGACCGGGACGGCTCGCCGGTTACGCTTCCTCCTCAGACGTCGTAGCCATAGGTCCGGTTCCCCGCTTCCGCGAGGAAAAGAGCAAGCAGTTGTATCGTTGTGGCGATGTCACCCAGGTTCGCCATCTCGTTGACCGTGTGGACATAGCGGGTCGGGATACTCAGCGTAATCGCCGCCGTGCCTTCGCGGGAGAGTTGCATCGCGCCCGCGTCTGTGCCGCCCCGCGGGAGCAGTTCGAGCTGGTACGGGATTCCGTTGGCGTCGGCGACATCGCGCACATGCCGTAGCAGCTTCGGGTGGGTCAAATGCGAGGAATCCATGACCTTCAATGCCACGCCGCACCGCAACTCGCTCACGGCCAGCTCCGGCTTGCCGCCTGGGAAGTCGCCGGCCAGCGTGACGTCGAGTGCCACCGCAATATCCGGTTCCAGCGCAAAGGCGGCGGTGCGCGCCCCGCGCAGACCGACCTCCTCCTGTGTCGTCGCCACTGCCAGAATCTCGCAGCTATAACGCTCGAGCGAGCGCAACGCCTCAATCATCACGAAGACGCCGACGCGGTCGTCCAGCGACTTCCCGATGACGCAATCTGTTGTCGCCTCGAGTGTCCGATCGAGCGTCACCATATCCCCCACTTCAATCCCGGCTCGGACTTGTTCCACCGGCAAACCGACGTCGACAAAGAGTTCGTCGACCTTCGCCGGTTTGATTTCGCTCGGGTCTAGGAGATGGATCGGCTTGGCGGCGGGCTGCACGACACCGCGGTAGGTACTGCCGTCGTAGCCATGCACAATCACGCGTTGCGCGACCAGCACCCGCGGATCGAAACCGCCCACCGGCTGCAGCCGCAGGAAACCCTTGTCGTCGACATGGCGAACGAAGAACCCGATCTCGTCCATGTGGGCCGCGATCATCACTCGCGGGCCGCCATTACCACGCTTTGTGCCGATCACATTCCCCATCGTGTCGATGCGTAGATCGTCGACGAGACCGCGCATCTCCGCGACCACGACGTCGCGAATCTTGTCCTCTCGCCCTGAGATACCCGGCGTCTCACAGAGGCGTTTCAACAACTCCAGGTTGATCGTTGGCACGCTCGCAACTCCGGTTCATTCATTCCCGCACCGCACCCGCGGCGCTTGCCGGATCGTAGCATAGCCCGGCCGCGAGCACGGATGCGGGGCGGCCAACTGGCCGCCCCGCAACAGGGATTCACTCGCGTGCCGTACACAACGGCCTACTCGGCGATGACCAAAATCCCGCTCGATCCGGTCATCCCGTCTTGCTGGTAGCCGACGACGGCAATCGCCGTCAGTTTGGAGAGGTCCGGCTGTACAGGCTCTGCCACCGGTGACCCGGACATGAAGAAGTCATCGCACGCTGTACCGTCGAAGTCCTGATCAAGCTCCCAGTTAGTCGCCGCGTCTTCATCGTACGCCGCTTGGGCCGCCTCCTGAGAGGGGTACTCGGCGCATTTTTCGCTCGCATCTTCGCTGGTCATGCTCATCGAGCCAGCGAACGTCTCCGCGATCGGGACGATTTGGCTTAGATCGATGTAGAAAACCGAGTTGTGCTCGGCCGGCAGCGCCGCCAGCGCCTGCTGATATACCGGGTTCCCCGAAAGCGGATCAGTCGTCCCGCCCGTATATTCGGCAACCCCGTTGTTGACACCAAGCAGGAATTCACTGCCGACAACACCGTATTCCACGGTCACCGGAGTGCCGGTCGAGGAAAGGTCGACCACGTTGACGGTGTCAGTTCCGATTTCCCGCGTGGTAATCGACACCTGCCCCTGAGCCCCGCTCTGGATCAACAACGAAATCTGGGAAACCGCGCTGTTGAAGGTGGCCGCGTCGTTGACGCCGGAAATGAAGACCGCGTTCACCTGCGTCGGATCGAGCGTCTCGATCCCCCAGAGGGCAAGGCCGAACTCCCCGACGAGTTGGTCGATCACGTCGGTCTGAATGTTGAAGCCAAGGAGTTGCGCCGACTGCTCAAAGAGGCTAGCCGCAAATGCCTCGGGCGACGAGGTCGGAACCGGCGGCGCCGCCGGGTCGACTCCGAACATCTGCTGCAAGTACCACAGGGCCAGGGCATCGAGGACGCCGGTTGCGCCCAAATCCGCGCCGTCGACCATCAGCACCGTATTGCTCGGCACCATG